>SMWF01000079.1 GCA_004357385.1 Gammaproteobacteria bacterium
CGCGCGGCTGTTGGATCAGCTGGTGACCGATCAACGTATCTACCGCCAGTTGCGCGGCGCTTTCCCCGAGCTCGATCGCCAGGTGCTTGGCCTGCAGCACATCGTGCAGGCCCTGGCCAGCTATGTTCGCAGCCTCGTGGTCGCCAATTCAGCCTTCGACCGCTACCTCTTCTTTGACGAAGACACGCTCACGGCAACCGCGAAGACCGGCATGCGGCTGTTTTTCTCGGAACGGCTGGGGTGCGCTCTATGTCACGCCAGCTTCAATCTGTCCGGCCCGGTTCGTTCGACGCTGACTCCAGGGGTGGAACCGGTGTTCCACAACACCGGGCTCTACGACCTGGGTGGCGGGCGGTATCCCGATCCTGGGGTTGCAGCGCACACCGGGCAGCCTGAAGACACCGGCGCGTTCCGCGCGCCCTCGTTGCGCAACGTCGCCTTGACCGCGCCCTACATGCACGATGGCAGCGTCGCAACGTTGCGCGAGGTGCTGGCGATCTATGCGGCCGGCGGGCGCGTGATCGAGGCGGGCGATGCCGCAGGCGATGGGCGACTCAATCCATTCAAACGGACCGAGGTGTCCGGTTTCGAGCTCAGCAACGAACAGCGTGACGCGCTGCTTGCGTTTTTGCACGCGTTGACGACCCGGTCGTTGCGGTAAAACGGTGCCGGCCGGTGTTGGCATTAGCGGCCGACATCGATCGGCGGTGCGGGCGGGCCCGCGTCCAGCAGATGTTGCAGGCGGTCGGCCAGGTGTAGCGGAACGAAGATTTCCTCCGAGCGTTGAATCTCTGCGATCGACCACCAGCGAAATTCACGAAACACGCTCATTTCCGCAGCGGCGGGATTGTGCCGCGAGGTGGGTTCGAACACTGCCGTCGGGACGAAATAGAACGTTTCGTGTTGTTCGATGCTCATGCCGCGAAACTCGTAGGTATGGCGCCGCGTCCAGACCGGTGGGGCGAGGTTGCCGATGCGCCGCCCTGTTTCTTCCCAGACTTCCCTTTGCAGCGCTTGGTGCTGAGATTCAGCCGGTTCCATGCCGCCACCGGGCGTCAGCCACAGATCGTGCGTCCCTTCCGGCACCTGCGCACGCATCAGCAGAATTCGCTGGCTGTCGCAATCCATCAGAATTGCGCGCACGGCGTGGCGGATCGTCACGGGGTCTGGCACGCTACTAGCTCTCATCTGATCTATGTTTGGGCCGAGCGCAGTGTACGGGCCAAGCAGGAGCCAAACCATGACTCGTGATCGAGCCCGCGTATCGTCGGCCAGCCCCTTTGAAAAACTGTTTGGGTTCTGCCGTGCCGTCCGGGTCGGTGATCGGATCTGTATCGCCGGAACTGCGCCGATCGGGCCGGACGGATCGACCGTGGGGGTCGGCGATCCGTCCGCTCAAGCGCGACGCTGCTTGGACATCATCGGTGCCGCGCTGAACGAACTGGGCGGAACGTATGACGATGTTGTTCGAACGCGCATGTTTCTAACCGACATCGATGACTGGGAAGTCATCGGGCGGGTGCATGGTGATTACTTCCGGGACGTCCAACCGGTTAGCACGATGGTCGCGGTGGCGCGTTTGATCGATCCTGATTGGTGTATCGAGATCGAAGTGGATGCGTTGCTGGCGGAGTCCTGACGGAGCGTTCGAGGTGCTCTATCGATTGGGCGCAGATCTGCTCGTAATCGCGCATCTGCTGTTCATTGTGTTCGCGTTCGTCGGGGGAGTCGCCGTGTTGCGCTGGCATTGGCTTGCGCTCGTGCACCTGCCTGTGGCCGTCTGGGCGACTCTCGTCGAGGCGATGGGCTGGGTCTGTCCGCTGACGCCGTTGGAAATCGCCTTACGTGTTGCGGCGGGTGAAGCGGGTTACCACGGCGGTTTCGTTGAGCACTACATCGTGTCCATCGTCTATCCGGATGGGTTGACCCGAGAACTTCAGTGGCTGCTGGCGGCGCTGGTGGTGCTCGTGAATGCCGCGGTATACGGTTGGCTGGCGATCAGGCTGGGTCCGGCGGCTGTTCCTCGAGCCCGGCGGCGCGTCGATAGAGCTGCAGCGAAGGCAGCAAGGCCAACGCGGAGACGGTGAGCGCGGCGCCGATCGCGATTCGTTGCGCAATGACGCCCACCACCGGACCGCCGAACGCTTGCCCAACGGAGTCCGCTTGGCCGTGCATCGACAGAATGGTTGCTCGGATCGAGCTTGGTAGGCGACGATTCAGCCAGGCGGTCTGCAGCGGGGACGCCGCGGCGCGCAGCCCGCTGATCAGCCAGAAAAACGCCAGCACCACGTAGAACCCCTGCAGATTGGCAAAGGCGATGACGCTCACGCTGATCAGCGCGGTCATCAGCGCCAGTGCCGCCGTCAGATGCAGGTGATTACCGAGATCGACTACTCGGAGGGCGATGGTGGTTGTGGCCAGCCCGACCAAGCTGGAGACGGCCGCAATCACGCCCCACCAGACCACCGTGTCCGCGGCGCCGAGCCGAGGAAAAGTGAACGACTCGATCAGGTAGGGTACGTAGAGCCGGTCCAGGCCCTCACTGAACATTCCGAATAGCACGGCGATGGCGAGAATCGTCAGCAGTAGAGGCCTGGAGCGAACTTCTCGAACCCCGGCGGTGAAGGTATCAGCCAGGCCGCGCCAGCTCCCTCTTTGCTCGTGCGGTACAGGCGTGAAGCCTTGTTCCGTCATCAACAGCTGCATTGCAATGGCCAGCACGATGACGCCCAATCCGCCAACCAGCATCGGCAGGTGGAGCGAGACCTGGGCCAGGGCGATGGCGAAGCCGATCCCGAGGAATCCGGCGGCCTGGGCCAGTTGCGCGCCGCGCAGGAAGGCGGTGTTGGCACGTTTCACGCCGATCTCCTCGGTCAGCCAGGCGGGATACGCGCCGCTGATGAACGTCCAACCAATTCCCCACACCAATTGCGCGAACAGGATTGCCTCGAAATAGGGGAACAGCGCGATCAGCACGAAGCTCACGCCGGTCATTGCGTTGCCGATAACGACCGACAGGCGGCGACTGACCCGATCCGCGAGTACCCCTGTGGGGATCTCGAAGACGAACACAGAGGTCTCCAACACGGTTCCCACCAGCACCATCTGCAATGGGCCGAGCCCGGCGACCTCGACCATGTAGACCAGGTTGACGGTCACCATCGTCGTCCACAAGAAGCCGTAGTAGGTGCGAGCGCCGAGGTAGAAACGATAGGGGTCTATTCGAGTCATCCGGTGCTGCGGTGATTTCAGGCGTTGCGCTTTTTACGCGATCGCGCGAGGATACAGGCATGAGTCAAAGGTGCGCACTCATCGGAGTGGCGCTGTTGGTGTGGGGATCCGCGGCGCAGGCGGACTATAGCTTCGATAACCCCGAGCAATACCTCGCTGACGCGGCTGATTGGCGGCCATGGAGCGATGTGTTGCGGCGTAACGCCCTGGACTCCGCGCTACTGGCGGATTGCGTCGCCAACATCGATCGCTGTCCGAAGCGCTATCGCGGAGTCACCCACCTGATTGTCAGAGCGCGTGACCTGGCCTTGGAAGATCAGGTCCGCCTCGTCAATCGGTATGTAAATAAACGCCGCTACCGCAACGATCGAACCTCCCGTCCGACCTTGATGGAAGGTGAACTGCACCGCAATCAGTGGCGGCCACTGCTTGAAACACTGTCGCGCGGGGGTGATTGCGAAGACTTCGCCACTGCGAAATATTTTCTGTTGCGTGAGTTGGGAATTCCCGCTGACGCAATGCGCGTGGTGGTGCTCTGGGATACCAAAACCCGGGACTACCACGCCATGCTGGCGATCGACACCGGTGATGTTGCCTGGTTTCTGGAAACCGACAACACCATCCAGCGCGGCCGCCAGTTACGGAAGTATGAGTTCCAGTATTCCCTCAACGAGGAAGGCATCTGGGATCATTCGTTGACGCTTCAAGGGAGAGAATCATGAAAAAATTGTTCGTGCTGCTGGCCGGCTGCCTGATGAGCATGGCCGTCTTTGCTACCGGGGAGTCAGAAGGCGTGAACTACATCGACCAAACGAGCACGATCGATCGGTTCCGCGAGTTGGAACGCATGGATGTGACGTCCGAGCGCGATCCGGCGGATCCGAATGAGATCGAGCCGATCAGTCGCGAGCTGGATGACATCCTGGGCGAAACACAGGCACTCGAAGACACGGACTGAAATCGAACTGGGGCCCCGCCCGCTAGGTGGCGGGCCGGTTCTTAGAGGATAGCGCTCGGATCGATGTGCTTGACGCGTGCGAACAGACGCTCGATCCAGAGATCGATCAGCGTCACCCCACGGTCTTCGCCCTCGCCCATATCAACCTGGCCCGTGGTGGACAGGGTCTGAAGAATTGCCAGCATACTGCGCTTGTAGTCCCGCTCGAGCGCCTCGAAGGGGTAGTCGGTTACGCCGTGCTGCGCCAGGGCATCCCGATAGGTTTCGAGCAACCCGGTGACGTCGGCGTCACTCGTGGCAGGGTCCACCGCACACGAAATCAGGTAGCTCACGTCGTATATCCCCGGTCCGCGTTGCACCAGTTGCCAGTCGATGATCACCGGCTCCTCGGGGGAGAAGAACACGTTGTCCAGGCGCAGGTCGCTGTGCAGCAACGTTTCCGGTGCGTCGGCGACCAGGGCCCGGGTCAGGTCGGAACCGTTTTCAATCAGCCAGTTGATGGGCCGGTCCATGCCTTGCGCGAACAGGTGTGAAAAACGCTCACGAAATTCCCCCAACGAGTTCCTGAACATGCCGTGCCGCATGCGCGCGCTGATACCCATCGAGATCAGCCAGAAGTGATTCTCGAGCTCTGGGCTGTTCCAGTACTGGGCGTGGGTACGGGCGATGGCGCGAATCACTGACTCGGTGTCGGCCAGGCTCGCACCCTGAATTTGATCGCCTGGCTCGATGTCCCTGAGATCCTCCATCAGCAGCAGATAGCGGCGCTGCTTGCGGCCGGCGACCCAGAGGCCCAGGCCGGCCATGGATTTGTTCATCCACAGCGGTAGCTTGTCGAGGAAGCCCAGGATCTCGCCCTGTTTTTCGGAACCGGCGTCACGATCCAACGCTCCGTAGTAGATTTCGGGCGTTCGGGTCGGCACGTCCGCGGCCATCTCCCGGTAGAATAGAATCTCGCGTTCGTAGGCGCCGAGCATCTCTCCAAACGCGCGGTTCGCCTGCTTGGGTATCTTGACGATCAGCGAGTTCAACGACTGGTCGCAGGGCTCATCGAGAATCAGGTCGAGGCGCACGATATCGCCCAGAAATCCCTCCCCGTCGCCGAGCGTCGTCGCCCGCGTATCCACGATTGTCCGCGCGGCTTGGACGGAGCCGTTGGCCACCAGTGTCTCGGTCAGCCACGCCGGCGTCAGTTCGGCGAGATGTTCGGGAATGAACTCCCGGGGCGCGCTCACGATGCCACCAGGTCTTTTAGCTCTGAGAGCCGTTCGATTTCGTGATCCGGCGGAAGTGTTTTCCGGCCGGTCTGCAGTGGTGGGGTGACGTCTGCTTCGCGAATCAGCACGGCGCGCATGCCCACGGCCTTGGCGCCGTCGATGTCGTGTTCCGGTGAGTCGCCGACGAACAGCACTTCATCGGCGCTAAAGCCCGCTTTCTCCAGGGCCACTTCGAAAAAGCGCGCGTGGGGCTTGCACGATTGCGCTTCTTCGGAGCTGGTCCAGTGATCGAGCACGCTGTCCAGTCCGGAGCGCTCGACCAGCGGTACCAGGTAGTCGTCATCGATATTGGAGACGATGGACAGGTACAGCCCACGGGACTTCAACTCCTCGAGCGTGTCGAGACAATCACTGCGCAACTCCATGCTGTCCAGGAGCGCATTGCGCTGTGCATCCTTGAACCATTGCATCAGTTCATCGTCGACCTCCCGCTCCACGCGATGCGCGAACTCAGCGAAGGTGTCCTCGAACAGTTCACTGTGCAGGTAATAGTCCCGCTGGGTGATTCGAGCGTTGGCGGCGCGACTGGCGTCGCGATAGGCCAGGCCCACCTCACGCGGCGACAGATCCAGGTTGAGACGCTGTGCAGCTTCGGTAATCACCGCCATCGAAGAGCGCCCGATCCCCTCGTAGCCGAACAAAGTTCCCCCGAGGTCGAAGAAGACCCCTCGATACGGTTTCGCCAAAATCAGCTCCTCAATGTAGTGCCGGCCAGGGCACCCGCATGTTCGCCGGCTTCCATGAACACCTGGCCGTTGACCAGGGTGTAGTCATAGCCGGTCGCGCGTTGGACGTAGCGGCCCGCGCCGCCTGGGAAATCGTGGTGGTACTCCGGCAGGCTGAGGCGCATGTGTTCCAGGTCGATGACGTTGATGTCCGCGAACTTGCCTTCCTGCAGCAGTCCACGGTCGCGGATGCCGAACAGCTCAGCCGTCTCGGACGTCCAACGCTGCACCGCGCGTTCCACCGACATGATGCCCCGGTCGCGCACCCAGTAGGACAGGAGCCAGCTGGGCGAGCTGGCATCCATGATCTGCCCGACGTGGGCTCCGGAGTCCGCGAGCCCCATGACCACGGTTGGGTCGATCAGCATCTCGCGGACGGCGTCCATGCTTTGATTGAGCACCGGATAGTAGAGCACCATCCGGCCCTTGTATTCGAGGTTCAGGCTGATGAATGCCTCCGCTGGGCACACCCCGCGGTGGTCCGCAACGGTCGCAAGGGAGTTGGCGACATCGTGTTCGTACCAGACGCGATCGTCGGTGAGAATGTATGCCTGGGTGAGGTCCAGGCGTGACGGATGTTCCGCTGCGGCGGCAATCAGCTGGGCTTGCTGGTCCGGGTCTGCGATTGCGGCGAGGCGCTGCTCCATCGACAGTTTACCCAGCGCGCGCCACTCCGGCGCTTCGTCAAATGGGGAGCGGTGGTCCAGCGCAAACAATGCGCCGACGCCGCGCGAGGTGGTTTGTGGCCGCAGGTAGGCGCCTTTGGCGTTTTCCTCCCGGGCGAACTCGATCACCCGCTTGTAAAGTTCTGGACGGCGATCGCTCTGGACCAGCCCGAAGGTCACTTTGACATTGTTTTCGCGGGACAGGCGGCCCATCCAGGCGACTTCGCGGCGCGTGTTATCCAACGCGTCGTTGTCGCGTTCGCCGAGCCGCGCGGCGGCTTCGAACACCCCGCGTCCGTGGCGCCCCAGGACCGCACCGATGGCCAGCAGTTCTTCTTCTGCGGCGAAGGTGCCAGGCACCGGCCGCCCGTCCGGCACCCGATGCATGAAAGTTCGAGAGGTGGAAAAGCCGAGCGCGCCCGCGCCGATCGCTTCATCGACCAATGCGCAGATCCGTTCGATGTCGTCGGCCCCGGCCGGCGCCTCATCGAGGCTGCGTTCGCCCATGGCGTGATAGCGCACGGCGCAATGGCCCACCATGCCGCCCACGTTGATGCCCTTGTCCATCGAGTCGACGGCTTCCAGGTACTCGCCATAGCTTTCCCAGTTCCAGGGCAACCCGCTGAGGATGCTGTGCGCCGGAATGTCTTCGACAGACTCCATGAGTTCGGCGAGGTAGTTTCGGTCTTCGGGTTTACAGGGCGCGAAGGTTACGCCGCAGTTACCGAGCACCGCTGAGGTGACGCCGTGGTAGCAGGACGATGAGGAGATTGGATCCCAGGCGATCTGCGCGTCGAGGTGGGTGTGAATGTCGACGAAGCCCGGTGTCACCAGGCGACCAGTGGCGTCGATTTCGCGGCGGCCAGATTCAGCGACCTCGCCCACCTGGACGATTCGATCACCGCGGATCGCGATGTCGGCCTGGCGCCCAGGTCCTCCGGTGCCGTCGATCACGGTGCCGTTGCGTATGACGATGTCGTAGCCCATGTGGTTGCTCCCGTGACCCCAGGTAGATGAGCGCACAGCCTAACTGGCGTCGGGAATGTGGGCAACAGCACCGCGGCTACCG
>SMWF01000080.1 GCA_004357385.1 Gammaproteobacteria bacterium
ATCAACCGCCCGCAGCGGTGCCAGCTCGCAGAAGAAAAGGCGACAGCCGAATTCGTAGATCGGTCGAATCGACGGATCTGCAGACCACTCGTCCTGTTGCGACCAGAACACCTGCGCTACCAGCGCCAGGGTCGCAACGACAGTCGCCACGGGTATCCAATGCCGTTTGCGCAGCGGGGTGGCGGGCTCCAGATCGGCGGGCTCGATATCGACGTTCAACGGACCCAGCGCTGCTACCGGATCGAGTCCCTCCGGCACCGGTTGATGTTCCGCTGCGGCTCCGGATACGACCTCCCGGTTCCAACCGAACGGGTGAGGCGATTCGCCCTCATCCAGGACGATTTCCTCCACGTGCTCGGGATCGATCGCGGACTCCGAATCCGGCTCCGCATCCGCCTCGACCTCCAGCCCGGGCGCCGGCTCCGCCGATTCGGCTTCCCCAGGTGCTTCGCCCTCATCAGGCTGGTTCGCGTCATCGAGGTCCAACGGTGCATCCACTGCCCCCCCTGAACCGATGAACTCGATGTCTTCGACGGAGAAATCCGCGAACTCTCCGACCTCGTCGTCGGGCAGCTCCGGCGGCTCCACAAGTTCGATCGACTCCAAGCCTGCAGAGGAATCCGGCTCATCCGACTCGATCGCCCCCGATGTGAGCTCATCGTCCGCATCGGGCACGTGCTCGGTCTCGTCGTCCACCACCGGTGGGCTCTCCCGGGGCACACCGAAAACATCCGTCGAGTCGCCCGCAAGTTCGCTCAGCAGCGCATCCAGCGCTTCGTTGGCGTCCCCTCCAAGGTCGGCTTCGTCTTCGTCGAGCACGAAGTGCTCCGCCCCAAGAAACACTTCCAGGCACGACCCGCAACGCACCTTGCCATCCGCAATCTCCAGCTGACCCTCGGTCACGCGGAATCGAGTGCCGCAATTCGGGCACTCGGTAACGAGTGGTTCGATGGAATTCTCAGCCACTTCGTCTGGTCCCTTCGACGCAGATCCAACCCTCGCCACGACTCGCAGGCGCGAACTTCAACTCCGGATAAGCCGCCAAAACGGTGTCCAGCCGTGCTTCCAGAATCCCGGACAGTATCACCACGCCGTCAGGCTTCAGCAGGGCGCAGAGGCGCTCCGCCAGATCGATCAACGGATTCGCCAGTATGTTCGCGACCACGATGTCGTAACCACCCACAGCCGGTAGCGTGTCGGTCACCCAGAGCCGGTCGTCCAGCGCGTCATTGTAGGCAGCGTTGGCCCGGGTCGCGAGTAGTGCCTGCGGATCGTAATCCACCGCAAGAACAGAACCAGCGCCCAACAGCAGCGCCGCAATCGAGAGAATGCCGGACCCGCAGCCGATGTCCGCAACCCGGAGGCCTTTGAGTTCACGGCCGGCGAGCGCCTCCAGACACATCGCCGTGGTGGCGTGCGCACCCGTACCGAAGGCAAGTCCCGGGTCGAGGCGCAGCACCACGCCCGTCAAATCGTCCGCTGGATGGTCCCTTGAAACCACGGACAACCGACCTGCGTAGTGTTGCGGGGCAACCGTACCGCGCCAAAGATTGCACCAGTCCTGGTCTTCGACGAACGCGACATCGCACAATCGACCCGCGCCTTCGATGACCGAACGCAGTGGCGAGAGATCCGCATCGACCGGAAACAGCGCCTCCAGTCGAGCGCTGTCCCAGACAGGCGTTTCCGCCGGTCTGGGTTCCAGCACCGGATCAGCCGAGCTACCGGGTCGGACCGTCACAGCCACCGCACCCACGCCCGCGAGCTGTTCGGACAGACCATCGACCTCTGCCGCCACGGTCTCGATGGACACGCACAGCCATGGCATGACTAAGCCAGCTGGAAGAGCGTTGTCCCCGTTTCAATCGGTTGCCCGTCCTCGAGGAAAATCTGAACGACGCGGCCGGCTTTCTCGGCCTCGATCTGATTCATCATCTTCATGCTCTCGATGATGCACAACACATCGCCCACCGCAACATTCTGGCCCACCGTAACGAAAGGGCGCTCACCCGGGGCTGGCGCCCGATAGAAGGTGCCGGCCAGAGGCGCCATCACGGCAAACCCGTTCTCCTGCTCGCCTTGCGTGCCCTTCTGCTTATCGGAGACCGCTCGCGAGGTGACCGCGGATTCGGTACCGGTGGATTGGGCGACCCCCACTTCCGCTACAGCAGCGGGCGACAACGGAGCCGGTCGAGCAATCCGGATGGCCTCATCGCCATCGCGAACCTCCAGTTCAGAGATGCCCGATTCCTCTACCAGCGCGATCAACTTCTTTATCTTTCTGAGGTCCATGCCGCGCTACTCCGATCCAATCGATTCAATGGCTGACGCCAGCGCATATTCGTAACCCCGCGCGCCCAGCCCCGTAATCACCCCTTGCGCCACGTCGGATAGAAACGATTGCTGACGGAAATCTTCCCGGGCATGAACGTTCGAGAGGTGTATTTCGATGAAGGGAATCTCCACGCCCAACAAAGCATCGCGCAACGCGATGCTGGTATGCGTGAAGGCCCCCGGATTGAACACAATGAAATCGACGCTTTCCTGCTTTGCGAGATGCAGTCGATCGATCAGTTCGTGTTCGGCGTTACTCTGGAAACAACTCAGCTGGCAGTTCGCCGCACGCGCCTGCACCGTCAGGCGGGCCTCGATGTCCGCCAGGGTGTCCGTACCGTAGACGTCGGGTTCACGACTTCCCAACAGATTGAGGTTGGGTCCGTTGAGGACTAGAACGTGTTTCATGTCGAATTCTGGTGTCGATTTTCAGGCGATTCTGCCCGAATTCTTAGTAAATCGCTAGTTATCTGCAATTTCGCCGAAGTTAGGCACATTTTCGATGAATTTGTCGACAGAGACCCACCGGGACAATCGCTCGAGATGGGTCGCCATGGCCCGTCGGCCCAGTTCGCCCATGACACGAAAGTCGGTTATCTCGCGCCCATCTTTCGAAAAGAAGAGCATGCTCGGCGGGCCGAACAGGCCGTACTCCGCAAGCAATGCCTTGTCGAGTTCATCATTGTCGGTGACATCGGCGCGCAGCAACCGCAGGGTGCTCAGGCGTTCGCGAACCCCATCCGCCGGAAACACGCTGCGCTCCATCACCTTGCACGAGATGCACCAATCCGCATACAGATCCAGCATGGCAATTTCACCCGCCACGCTGGCGGCTTGAAGCTCCACCCGCAGTCCGTCGAGTCCCTTGACCGGACGCCACTCGAGTGATTCGGCCTGCTCCCCCGCGACACGCATCCCATGCAAGGGTCGCAGGGGATCTTCAGCACCGCTGGCCGCGCCGATCAACAGCAACACGCCGTAAATGAATCCGAATGCGCCCGTCGCCCTCCATAACTGGCCCCATCCCTGGCGCGCCGAAAAATCCAAGGCCCCGAGGTAGACACCGGAACCCATGGCGAGCGCGGCCCACAGCATCAGGGTCGCCGGTCCCGGCAGGACCCGCTCGAGCAGCCATACGGCAACCGCCAGCAGCAACACGCCGAACACCGCCTTGACGTTGTCCATCCAGACGCCGGCCCTGGGCAGCAAATGACCGCCGCTGGACCCGATGATCAACAACGGCAATCCCATGCCAAGACCCAGCGCAAGCAACGCACTGCCGCCGAGCACCGCGTCGCCCGTCGAACTGATGTAGATCAACGCTCCAGCAAGCGGCGCAGACACGCAGGGAGAGACGACGAGACTCGAGATCGCGCCCATCAGCGCGACCCCGGCGTACTTCCCGCCGCGTCGATTCGCGCTGAACGCGTTCAACCGATTCTGCAGACCCTGGGGCAGCTGCAGCTCATAAAATCCAAACATCGACAACGACAGCACGACGAACACAATCGCAAAACCAACCAGAACCGGCGGTGATTGCAGCGCCGCCTGGAGGTTCATGCTCGCGCCGAACATCCCGACCAGCATCCCCAACCCGGCATAGGTGATCGCCATGCCCAGGACATAGCTCAGCGACAACGTAAACGCTCGGGTCCGGGTGAGTGAATCCGATTCGCCAACGATAATGCTGGACAGGATCGGTACCATGGGCAACACGCACGGGGTGAACGCGAGACCCACGCCACCGATGAAGAACAGCAGCAGCGCGCCGAACAACGTTCCCTGCCTCAGCCGATCGGCCAGACCCTGTTCCTGGGTCAGCGCCGCCACGGAACGCACGGAGTAGCCCGATGAGGGTCCGGACGAATTCGCCTTGCTCGCGGTCGGACCGGGAATGCCCGCGAAACTGATCCATCGAGTCTCCGGGGGGTAGCACAACCCACGGTCCGCGCAGCCCTGGTAGGAAATGCCCACCTCGAACGCCTCGGCCGGGCCAGCCGTGGCGCTGAACGGAACGCGCACCCGCGCTTCGTGGTAGTACACCTCCACTTCGCCGAAGTAGTCGTCGACCTTGACTTTGCCTGGTCCGATCTCGAATTCCGACAACGCAACGGCACTGCCGGGACGGGTATCGAATCCGAACTGATGCCGATACAGATAGTAGCCATCGGCGATGGTCCAACGGGCAAGCAGACTCCCGTCTTCGGCAATGGTTGCATCCAGAACGAATGCCTCGTCAACCTTCAGGAACGCCGGTTCGTCATCAAGCAGGTAGGAGAATTCACCGCCAGCGAGTTCGGCCGCGTGAACTGCAGGCAGCCCGAGGGCGAAGAGCAGCAACCACAGCACACGCGTTTTCATGATTTGAAAATCCTGTCGATCGGACATGTGACCCGCACACGTCCACCCGGTTCCGCATAGCTTAATTGTACCGTGGTCGGCGATCACTATATGGTGACCGCGAACGTCCCACTGTGAACCCGTTCCACCCGAAATGTAGCGTGCCGCCCTGAATACCTCGATCGTTCGACCCCCGCCGTCCTGCGCCGCGGTGCTCCTCGCCGCCACACTGGTGCTGATCGCCGGGTGCGCAGCCACCGACCCCGACAACGTGGTACCCGGCGTGCTCCCCGCGCCGCAGCCCGCGCCAGACGCCGACGCGGTTGCCCTGCTGCTGGAAGCCGCCGCGGATGCGTTCGAACACGATCGGCTGATCACGCCCCCCGGCGACAACGCCCACGACCGCCTGCTGGCCGTCCTGGCGTTGGATCCGGACAATCCCCAGGCGACCGAACGCCTCGAACGCATCGTCGAACGGTATCTGGAATTCGCCAGCCGCGCGGCGGAACAGGGCCACTTCGCCCGCGCGCGCTCCATGCTCGATCGAGCGCGGATCGTGCAGCGCGATCATCCTGAGATTCAACCGCTGG
Source organism: Gammaproteobacteria bacterium (assembly GCA_004357385.1). Classification (GTDB taxonomy): domain Bacteria; phylum Pseudomonadota; class Gammaproteobacteria; order Pseudomonadales; family Azotimanducaceae; genus SMWF01. The sequence goes on from SMWF01000080.1 coordinate 5,265, forward strand.
AGCAACGGGTGATCCTGTTGGCCGAAGCCAAACGTGTTCGAATCGAACTCGACCGCAGCGCCGTTGCGGCTCGTGACGCCAGCGCGAGCGCCCGGCTACGCAATATCGGCGCCCGTGCAAAGATGCCGAACACCCGCGTCACCATCGTCGCCCGCAGCGACGCAGAGGGTCGCTGGATGTACCAACAGATGCGCGAGGCACCCGGCGAACGGCGTATTCGCGCGGAGCTGACCATCGGCTCGCCGCCCAGCGTCGAGCTGATCGAACTGCCATGCGGCGACGCGACCTGTTGAAGCGGATCGGCACCGGATTCGCGGCGCTGTTGCTGATCGGCTGCACACCTACGCCTGCGCTGGAGGTGACCGACGCCTGGCTGCGCGCGCCGTTGCCAGGGAAGACCGTCGCAGCCGGTTACTTCACCTTGCACAACCATGCCAATCGGGCATTTACGCTGGTTGGTCTATCCAGCCCCGTTGCGGCCCGCGTGGAGCTTCACACGCATTACCTCCAGGGGGATATGATGCGCATGCGCAAGCTCGATCGCCTCGAGGTCGCGAGCCGTCACCGCATCGTGCTCGCACCCGGCGGCCACCATCTGATGCTGTTCGACGTGGACGTGGGCTTGCTGACGGACACTGCGCAGGTGACACTCGAGTTTGCCGACGGCACTGTGCTCAGTGCGCAACTCTACGTACGAAACCTGAGGCCGTAAGGAACCTGACCCCGTAAGGACATGGACATGGACCGCATATGAACTGGAAGTTCTGGAAATCCTGGTCACTCCCCGACAATCTGCAGCCGGGCGAGCGGCTCGCCGGTACCGGGAAACTCGCAGGCCAGATCACCGTCGCCAGCGTGGCGGTCTATCTCCTGACCGTGGGCGTGCTCGGATGGTTGTGGGACAGCGAACCGGATTCGTTCTCAGTTCGCGAGCTGGCGAACCAGCGTGCCGAGCAAAACAACGTGGCGGTGGTGACCGGCTACGCCACGACCACCACGCTGATCCGGCTGGTCGAACTGCTGATGGACAAGCGCGGCGGGTACCTGCGCAACGACGTGTTTCCGCCAGGCGTGTGGATGGACAACGTTCCGTCCTGGGAATACGGCGTGCTGTTCCAGATCCGCGACATGAGTCGCGCCATGCGCATCGACTTCAGCCGGTCTCAGACCCAATCAACGGAAGACAAAGACCTATCCGAGGCCGAGGGCAGGTTCTTCTTTTCTTCGTCAAGCTGGATCTTTCCGGAAACCGAGAACGAATACCACAAAGGGATACGCTACGTTGAGTCATACCTCACCCGGCTCGGCGACGATGACCGGACGAACGCACAGTTCTATGCCCGGGCCGACAACATCCGCGCCTGGCTGGTGGGCGTAGAAACGCGTCTGGGATCGCTGTCACAGCGGCTATCGGCGGCCGTCGGCAAACGCCAGCTGAACGTCGATCTCGCCGGCGACCGCGCGGCCACCCAAGCCACTGCCGCGCCCCGGGAAACTGAAGTGAAAACGCCCTGGCTCGAAATAGACAACGTCTTCTACGAAGCGCGCGGCCAGGCATTCGCGCTGCTTCATCTGCTGGGCGCAATGGACGAAGACTTCGCCAGCGTACTCGACGACAAGAACGCACGCGTCTCCCTGCAGCAGATCATCCGCGAGCTGGAACCGACCCAGGACGCGGTCTGGAGCCCCATGATCCTGAACGGCAACGGCTTCGGGTTCGTGGCAAACCATTCGCTGGTGATGGCTTCCTACATCTCCCGGGCCAACGCGGCCATCGCCGACCTCCGCTCTCTGCTGGCACAAGGGTAATGGCAGCCACTTCCGTCTTCGCCAGTCTCATCGCGGCCGCTCTGCTTACCATGGGCTGTGCCACGGTCGGTCCGGACCTCCAGGCGCCCGACGCTCGATTCGCCGACGCCTGGCAAGACGCCGGGAGCAGCGGCATCGGGGCGGGCACCACGGACAACGCCACGTGGTGGAAATCGTTCAACGATCCCGTGCTCGATACTCTGATCATCGAAGCATATGCGAACAATCTGGATCTCGAGATTGCCGGGCTGCGCGTATACGAAGCACGAGCCATGCTGGGATCGGCGAGCGGCGATGCAACCCTGGAGGCCGCGATCGCTTCCTACGACGATTCTCTGCTGTCGCTGATCGCTGACGTTGCAACCGGTTACGTGTCATTGCGGACCTTTCAAGAGCAGCTGGCATTCGTGGAATCCAACGTCGCTCTGCAGAAACTCAGTCTTGGACTGGCCCAGGAGCGCGTTCGTACCAGCGCGCGCACGGAACTCGACATACAGCAGGCGCTGGCGCTGCTGAATCGCACCCAGTCGAGCATCCCCAAGCTCGAATACGACATCCGCCGGACGATGAATGCGCTGAGCGTCCTGCTGGCACGCCGCCCGGGCGAACTGAACGCAATTCTCGGCGGCGTCGGCGCCATTCCCACGGGCCCGGACCGGATCGAAACGGGTTTGCCCGCGGATCTGTTGCCGCGCCGGCCCGATGTGCGTGAAGCAGCATTGGCCGCGTCCACGCAAAGCGTTGTCAGCGTGACGCGCCGAAAAGAAAGACTACGCGTCCAGGATGCGCGCGTTCAGCAACGCATCGGTGCTTACCAGCTGACGGTGTTGAGAGCCGCGCAGGAAGTAGAGGACGCGCTGACGGGGTACCTCAAGGCCCGCGTAGACGTAGCGTTCAGGGAAGCCAGCGCCACCGCTTCGCAACGAGCCGCCGACCTTGCTCTGGACCAGTACCGGGATGGCGCCGCCAGCTACACGATCGTGCTGGACACACAGCGCCTGCTTGGCCGCGACCAGGATCAACTGACCCAGGCGCGCGGGCGCGTAGCTCACAACCTGATCGCAGCCTACCGGGCCATGGGAGGCGGTTGGCAACTTCGGATCGACCAACCCTTCGTCGGCGAAGACGTCAAAACCCAGATGCGCGAGCGCACCGATTGGGGCGAGCTACTGGATCGGTAGTCGTCAAAAACGATACTTGGCTGCAAACTGAACCTGGGTCGCGTTGCCATCGCTGCCATCCTGGTTTTCCCGTCTGCCCCAGAGGTACTCGCCGCCGAGGTCGATACGTGGCGTCGGCGACCAGAACATGTTCGTCGACACCCGCAGGGTGCTCTTGTAGTCATCCGGGTCTGTCGCACCGGAGTAATCCACATCCACGTAACCGACCGTGAAATTCGAACGCAGCGTTTGCCCCCACCAGTGCTGGGCCGAGATATAGCCGGCCAGCACGTCGATCAACTCAAGCTCTCCCGTCACCGGGTCGAAACGCCCATCGAAGCTGCCGACACTCTGCAGATCATTGACGTAGCGACCCAGGCCATTCCCACCATTGAGTTGGAACAGGATGCTGTCGCGGTCATCGAACAGCGGGGTATCGAATTTTCCACTCAACGTCAGGCCCCACGCAGTGTCCTTCTGGGTGTTTCCTGGATCACCTTCCCACTGGCCCCGGATCTGACGGACCATGGCGCCGACCTTGAGGTGCAGCGCATCGCGCCACTGGAACCGCGCGCTCGCGATCAGGTCCGGAATCCGGCTCACGCCGTCGCCGTTCTCAATCTGCGGATCCGGATCTTCCAGCGACAGTTGAAACTCGAACTCGCGGCCGATGCGGGGCATCACGCGCACCTGTGCCTGGCGCACGTTGATTCTGCCGTTCAAGCCTTCGAAATCGGCTTCCTCCGGTGTCGCCTGGGCATCGACAAAGGCCGACCAGGTTTTGCCCGCGAGAATCCTGTTCCACTGTCCGAACGCGTGGCGCAGGCGGAAGGTGTCACCGTCGCCTTCGAAGTCCCCTTCGATGAAGGCGCGCAACAGGCCCACCTTCGTCGGTTCGCGAAGATCAAAATTCAAACGCGATTGGGATGCGGTAATGCTCGACTCCGCCTCGACGCCTGCGTCGGTATCATCCACAGGAATCGACCCCACGATGAAGCGATCGGTAATCGCCAGCGGATCGAAGCTGTTGACCACACTGGCCTTGACATAGCCACCGATCCGCAGCGCCGCATCGGTGCCGGGCAATCGCCAGGCACCGACAAAGTCGGTCAGCGCCAAACGGGCGGGATCATCCGCCTGCGCTTCGGCCACCTCTTCGGCGGCTTCCTTCTTCTCCGCAGCGTCCGTAGCTGCCTTCTCCACGGGAGTCTGGGGTTGTTCATCCTCGCTGGGAGCCGCCATCGCGATCGGCGCCTCAGGCGTTTCGCTGATCTCCGGTTCCACCGGCGGCGCGGCGCGCAGCGCATCCAGTTCGCGCTGCAACACGCCCACCTTTCGGGTCTGCTCCTCAATCAGTTTACGCTGCGCGGCCAGTTCGACCTGTTGTGCTTCCTGTTGTGCCTTGAGCAATGCAACGACCTCGCTCAGGTCCATGGCCGGCGGCGTGGGGTCGGCAATCTTGGCCGGCGCCGGGGCTTCGTACGCAACCACCAGCCCGCTCCAGCCCATCGTCACACTCCAACCCAGTACCACCATCAGGCCCAATACGCCCCGGCACTCCCTACGCATGATGTTTCTCCCTCCAAGAGACCGTCTCGGCACACGGTTCGCAATCGACGATCGCTCCGGTATGATACCGCGACTTTTTTGCCCGTACGCTTTGCTCGTACGGGCTTTTTCGCTTACGAATCAGAAGCTAACCAAGTACCAAGTACCTGGGTCGGGGATACCTGAACGATGGAACTCATCTATATCTATATACCGCCACTTTTCGGCGTCATCGGCCTGATCGCCGCGTTTGTAATCTACGCGATGGTCATGCGCTATCCGGCTGGCGAAGCCGGGGTTGTACGAATTGCCGAGCAGATTCACATCGGCGCGATGGTTTTTCTGCGCCGTGAGTACACCATGCTCGCCCTGTTTGGCGGCGCGCTGGCGTTACTCCTGTACTTCTCGGAGCTTGGGCCCGACACCGCCATTGCATTTCTGATCGGCGCACTGTCGTCTGCTGCTGCCGGCTGGATCGGAATGTATGCGGCGACGAAGGCCAACGTCCGATGCACCACTGCGGCGCACACCGTCGGCGCCCCAGCGGCGTTGTCGGTTGCCTTCTTCGGCGGTTCCGTCATGGGGCTCGCGGTCGCCTCGCTTGGCCTGCTGGGCCTGGGGATGGCCTATTACTTCTACGGCGGCGACCCGCACACCGCGCACCATATCCACGGCTTCGGCATGGGCGCCTCGACCGTGGCGCTGTTCTCCCGGGTCGGCGGCGGCATCTTCACCAAGAGCGCCGATATAGGAGCAGACCTGGTCGGCAAACTCGAAGCGGGGATTCCCGAGGACGACCCACGTAACCCCGGGGTTATCGCCGACAACGTCGGCGATAACGTGGGCGACGTGGCCGGCATGGGCTCGGACATCTTCGAGTCCTACTGTGGATCCATGATCGCCACCATCGCCATCGCCACGACGCTGGCAGCGGCAGGCGTTGCCGGTCTGACGACAGGCTTGTCTGAAGCCGACGGTCGCGCAGCGCTGATGTTCCTGCCACTGGCGATGGCATCCACCGGGCTGATCTGCTCGCTGATCGGCATCGGCATCGTCCGCTCGCGCTCCAGCAGTGCACCGGCCCTGGCCCTGCGTATCGGCATGATGGTTACGCCATTGATGTTCATTGCCGCGGCCTGGTTCGTGATCCAGGAGATCGGGATCAGCTCTGGCGTCTGGTGGTCCGTACTGGCGGGTGCCGTGGGTGGCGTGATCATCGGCCTGGTGACCGAGTACTACACCTCGTCCAAACCCGTGCTGCGCATTGCCGAGGCCGGCAAGACCGGCGCCGCCACGGTGATGATCACCGGCCTCGCGGTCGGCATGCAATCAGTAGTGATTCCGGTGCTCGCAATCTGCGGGATCATCTTCATATCCACCAATCTGGCCGGACTCTACGGCGTCGGCATTGCCGCAGTCGGTTTGCTGGCGACCGTCGGGATGACCATGGCAGTCGACGCGTACGGCCCGGTCGCGGACAACGCCGGTGGGATCGCCGAAATGGGCGGCCTCGGGGAAGAGACCCGCGCGATTACAGATTCTCTGGACGAGCTCGGCAACACTACTGCCGCCATGGGCAAGGGCTTTGCCATCGGCGCGGCAGCGCTGGCGGCACTGGCCATAATCGCCGCGTTCGTCGAGACCATCGCGTTCGAATCCGGCCGCGAGTTCATCCTGCACATCGGCGACCCGGACGTGCTGATCGGCATGTTCATCGGCGCTTTGATTCCGTTTCTCATCGCCTCGATTACCATGACCGCGGTCGGCGATGCGGCCATGGAAATGATTGAGGAGATCCGCCGTCAGTTCCGTGAGATCCCCGGGCTGCTGGAAGGGACCGCGGAACCCGACAACGCCAAGTGCATCGACATCGCGACCAAGGCAGCGCTCAGGCGGATGTTGCTGCCAGGCCTGATTGCCGTTGCAACTCCCCCGGTCATCGGCTTCGGACTCGGCCCGGAGGTATTGGGCGGAACGCTTGGCGGGGCGTTGCTCGGCTGTGTGCTGCTCGCCCTCATGATGGCCAACGCGGGGGGCGCCTGGGACAACGCCAAGAAATACGTCGAGAAAGGCAACCTCGGCGGTAAGGGCTCAGACGTTCACGCCGCAACCGTGGTCGGCGATACCGTGGGCGATCCGTTCAAGGACACCTCCGGCCCCAGCATGAACATCCTCATCAACGTCATGGCGATCGTCAGCCTGGTCATCGCGCCGCTGTTGGTTTAGGGGTCGATTCGTGGCGCATCAACCAACTCCCTAGCGCCCCGGAGGGCCTGGCCCTGCCTCGCCCAAACCATGGACCGAGCACTATCCGGTTCAGACGCGGAAACCTTTGAGCTTCTTGGGGACCAGTTCGTTCTTCAGTCGGGTGTACTGAGGAAGCCCACCCTTGTACGTCGGGTAGTCCTCGCCTTCGATCAATGGCTGCAGATACGTTCGGGCACGTTCGGTAATGCCGAAACCGTCGCGCGTGATGAAATTCCTGGGCATCGACTTTTCGACGTTGGCGACCTTCTCCAGGGGCACCTCACCGATGGTCCAACGGTAGGGTTTGTCGCGCTTGCGCACAATGACCGGCATCACCGCATTCCGGCCGGCCAGCGCCAGATCGACCGCTGCGGCGCCCAGCGCGTACGCCTGCTCGACGTCGGTTGCCGACGCAATGTGCCGGGCAGCGCGCTGCAGATAGTCTGCGACGGCCCAATGATATTTGTAACCCAATGCCTCCTTGATCATCACCGCGACCGTTGGCGCGACGCCACCCAACTGGGTGTGACCAAAGGCGTCCCTGGTTCCCGCGTCGGCCAGAAATGCGCCGTCGGCGTAGCACGCGCCCTCGGATACGACGATCACGCAGTAGCCTACCTTGCGCACCGTGGCGCGCACTTTGCGCAGAAACCTGTCCTTCTCGAAAGCGATCTCCGGAAACAGAATGACATGCGGCGCCGCCTCCGGGCGATCCTTTGCCAGGCCCGCGGCCGCAGCGATCCACCCCGCGTGCCGGCCCATCACCTCCATGACAAACACCTTGGTCGACGTGTCGCACATCGATTCGACATCCAGGGCCGCTTCGCGTACCGACACGGCCACGTACTTGGCTACCGAGCCAAACCCGGGGCACGTGTCCGTGAACGGCAGATCGTTGTCGACGGTCTTTGGGATCCCGATGCAGGTCACCGGATAGCCCAGCCGCTTGCCGAGTTGCGAGACCTTGTGCGCGGTGTCCTGGGAATCGCCGCCCCCGTTGTAGAAAAAATACCCGATGCCGTGCGCTTCGAAAACGTCGATCAAGCGGCGGTACACGCGTTCGTTGGCCTCGAAGCTCTCGAGTTTGTAGCGGCATGATCCGAACGCACCGCCGGGTGTCGACCGCAAACCCGCTATGGCGCTTGCCGATTCGCGACTGGTGTCAATCAACTCCTCGCGCAGCGCGCCAACGATGCCGTTGCGTCCGGCGAGCACTTTGCCGATTCGGTCTTTGTGCTGACGCGCCCGTTCGAGCAAGCCGCATGCGGTGGCATTGATCACCGCGGTCACACCGCCGGACTGTGCGTAAAACGCGTTGGGTCTGCTCATCGATTCCTCTTCGTGGTTCGGCTCGGCCTTCGCGGCGCGCAATGGTAATGGTTTTCCAGGGGCCATCACAATTTGTGAGACAATGCCGGCTCGCCGATCGAGTCCAAAATGAAGCCCCTCGTACTTGTTTTCTGGAACATTTGCCTATTGCGTCGCGGCCCGGAGCAGGTGCCGACCGCCGCCTGGTTCGTCGCCAGTGTCGTACTCGCCAATCTGTTGATGAGCCTGCTTTTGTCGCTGCGCATGGACCCCGATTTTCAGGCTCTGCCGGCGCTGACGTACCTGCTGGTCAACATGTCGGTGATCGCCTCGGTCACCTGGTTTGCGCTCAACCTGAAAGATTTCCAGAAGCGCTTCCCGGCAACCGTAACCGCGATGTTCGGCTGCGACCTGGTGATGTCGCTCGGACTGGTGATCTTCAGCGGCTTCAGCGGTGGACTCGATCACCCCCTGACCCTGGGGGCAGTGGCCTTGACGGGTATCTGGTCACTCGCGGTGACGGGCTTCATTCTGCACCGGGCCATGGAGTTCAGCATGACCGCCGGAATTCTGATGGCCATCGCCATTGCCCTGTTCAGCGTCACCCTCGGTCAGGCAGCCACCGTGATCCCCACCACATGACCCGGCGCATCTATTTCCTGGGAATCGGTGGAACGTTGATGGGCAGCCTGGCGATGCTCGCCAAGGAGGCCGGACAGGAAGTCTCCGGCTCCGATACGGCGCTGTACCCGCCGATGAGCGACCAGTTGGCAGACGCGGGCATTACCGTGTTCGAGGGCTTCGATCCGGCCCAGCTGAATCCAGCCCCGGATCTGGTGGTGATCGGCAACGCCGCCCTGCCACGTGGCCATCCAGGCATCGAGTACGTGCTGGAGCAGGGCATCGACTATGTCTCGGGCGCCGAATGGCTGGGGCGTAGCGTGTTGCGCGACCGTTGGGTGCTGGCCGTATCGGGGACCCACGGGAAAACCACCACGGCCAGCCTTCTCGCCTGGATTCTCGACCAGGCCGGCCTGGCACCCGGCTATCTGATTGGCGGTGTGCCTTTGGATTTCGAACGCTCGGCCAGGCTTGGAGACTCGCCGTTTTTCGTGGTCGAGGCGGACGAGTACGACACCTCCTACTTCGACAGGCGTTCCAAGTTCGTCCACTACCGGCCACGCACGCTGATCATCAACAATCTCGAGTACGACCATGCGGACATCTTCCCGGACCTCGCCGCCATCCAGACCCAGTTCCATCATCTGCTGCGCTGTGTTCCCGGCACCGGTCTGATTCTCGCCCCCGAACACGACGAGGCGGTCGATGCGGTGCTGAAGATGGGCTGCTGGACGCCGGTGGCCAGGATCCGCAACGGACCCGCGCGAGCACGGCTTCTGGCGGAGACCGCCCACGAAACCGGTGAAACGTGGAGTGCCGAATCGTTGGACAAGGACGGCAGCCGGTTCCGGGTAATGCTCGGCGATGCGAGCTTCGGCGAGGTGCGCTGGCCGCTGTTCGGTGAGCACAACATCAGCAACGCGTTGAATGCCATCGCGGCCGCTCGGCATGCCGGCGTACCGCCCGAGCAGGCCGTTGCATCCCTGTGCAGGTTCCAGGGCGTGGCGCGACGCATGGAGCTGGTCGGCGAGCATTCGAGGGTGCGCGTATACGATGATTTTGCACATCATCCGACCGCAATCCGTACCACCCTGCAGGGGTTGCGCGGCAACGTCGGCGTCGATGAGATCATTGCGGTCGTCGAACCGCGTTCCCACACCATGTCCCTGGGGACGCTACGCGACGAACTGGCCACCTGTTGCGCGGCCGCGGATCGTGCCTTCTGGTTCCGGGGCGAGAACATCAAGTGGGATCTCCACGAAGTGGTCAACGCCAGCGTCATCCCGGCGACCCTCGCGGACGACATTGAACACCTGGTCGGTGTACTCGCCGGCCTGCCGCCACCCAAAAAGCGAAGACATATCGTGATCATGAGCAACGGTGGTTTCGGCGGCATACCGCGTCTGCTGTTCGATGCGCTGCGCGACAGGTGACCCGCACCTGACCAGGCGTTAATCTGACCCCGAATCAACGCGGGGGATCAACATGAAACTATTGAGTGCCAGGCTGCTGGCGTGTCTTGGGCTGGTCTGGTTGGGCGTGTCCCTGTCGGCATCAGCGAGGGCGGACGACTGGTATCCGTCACGCTACGGGGCCGACGACACGCTCGGCGCGATCAATCTTCTGTCGCCCGAGAAGGTGGTTCGGGCCGCCCGCCTAGTGAAAACCGGCAAGACATACTCCCTGGCTGTCGTGACCGGCGCCGGATCGCCTGCCTACCATCCGCGTCAGTACGCAATGACCGTGCTGCAACTCTCCGATGGCACCGGTGCAACGCTGGGCAGCAACCGCGCGGTGGGTAACGACGACCTGCTGTACACCTGGATGGGCATCGGCAGCCAGATCGATGGACTGGGGCACATGGGCATCGACCACGTGTACTACAACGGCAACCGGGCCGAAGACTTTGTCGTCACTACGGGGCTCACTAAGCTCGCGACCCACGAGTTGCCACCCATCGTCACCCGCGGCGTGGTACTGGACATCGCCCGGGTGCTCAACACCGACATGCTGGCCGAGGGGACTCCGATCAATCGTAGAGAGATCGAGGCGGCCGCCACGTCCCAAGGCGTCGCCATCGAGTCCGGCGACGTGGTGCTGCTGCATACCGGCTGGCTCAACCTGCTGGATGTCGACAACGAGCGATTCATGGCAGGGCAACCCGGCCTCGGCCTGGAGGGTGCCCGGTATCTGGCCAAGCTCGGCGTGGTGGCCGTGGGCGCAGACAACTGGGCGCTCGAAGTCATTCCGGCGGAGGATCCCGAACAAGCCTTCCCGGTTCACCCTGAACTGCTCGCTAAGAACGGGGTCTACATCCTGGAGAACATGGATACGCGCGAACTGGTGGCCGACGGGGTCTCGGAATTTCTGTTCGTGCTCGGCCAGCCGAAGTTCGAAGGCGCCGTTCAGGCCATCATCAACCCGGTTGCGATCCGTTAGTGAAATGCTGGAGCTGCTGATCGATCAACGCGCAGCCGTTGAAACGCGGCTGCGTGAACTCGAATGGATCGGCAACGACGAGCAGCTCCTGGGTTTGAGCAGCCCGGGCGAAGGCAACATGAACCGGACCCTGCGGGCCGATCTGGGCGGCCGTACACTGATCCTGAAGCAATCGACACCTTTCGTGGCCAGGTATCCCGAGATTGCGGCGCCCGCCGAGCGCATCGAGGTCGAAGCGGCGTTTTATCGGGCGGTCGAAGATGGCGAGGTCAGCTCAGCACTCCCCCACCTGCTCGGCTTTGACCCCGACAACCGTCTGCTGGCACTCGAGGATCTGGGCAAAGCCGCGGACTACACCGATCTCTATACTGGTCACTCCATCGTCAGGGGCTCGCCGGCCGAGCTACCCGCCCTGGTGGAGTGGCTCGCCGCACTGCATGCAATCCGGGTACGCGACGCCGATCGGGCTGTCTTCGAGAACCGTGCGATGCGCGCGCTCAACCATGCGCACATCTTCGAGATTCCGTTCGAGGCGGACAACGGCCTGGATCTCGATGCGATCACGCGCGGCTTGAGCGGTGAGGCCGATCGCCTGCAGTCCAACCGGACCATCCTGGGCCGAATCGCCGAGCTCGGCGCGCTGTACCTGGCTGACGGACCACCTGACGGCGTCCTGTTGCACGGCGATTATTACCCTGGGTCCTGGCTTCGCCACGCCGATGGGGTAAAGATCATCGACCCCGAATTTTCCTTCATCGGTCCGCCCGAATTCGACATCGGCGTACTGTTGGCGCACATGGTCCTTGCCGGGGCCGTGCCGGTGGACGTCGAGCAGCTCGTCGCCGGCGCATACCAGGCGCCCCAACCCTTCGACGCCGCCCTGGCGCGCGGCTTTGCCGGCGTCGAGATCATGCGGCGCCTGTTGGGCGTTGCGCAGTTGCCTCTCGCCGCAACCCTGGCCACCAAGGCGACCTGGCTCAGCCATGCCCGTGTCATGCTGGAGGATGCGTGAGCAACCCGTTGATCATCGACACCGACGTGGCACTGGGCGCCTGGCATGAAGGCCGTCCCCGCGACATCGACGACGGCTTTGCGATCATCGAAGCCATGAACCTCGACGCGTTCAACCTGATCGGCATTACCACCGTGTTCGGTAACGCACCGCTGAGTGACACGACCCGCATCGCCAACGAACTGGTGAAGTTGAAGGGCGTATCGGTCCCGGTGGTTGCCGGCGCAGCCGAGCCGCTGCCTCGCCGGGGCGATCTGGTCGCACCGAATGATGCGGTACGATTTCTTGCCAAGGCGTTGGAGCACAGAACCCTCAAAATCGCAGCGATCGGTCCGCTGACGAACATCGGCCTGCTCGCGGCGCACTACCCTGAACAGATGGCCAACATCGAGGAACTGGTCATCGTCGCAGGTCGCAGCCCGGGCCGGAATTTCTACCTCGGCGACGCCGGGCCCGTCCGGGATTTCAACTTCGAAAGCGACGTGCGGGCAGCGCGGCTGGTCCTGGAAGCCGGCGTTCCCACGGTTCTGGCCGGGTTCGAGCTGACCAGCCAGGTGGTCATCACCGAACGCGACTTGACCACCATTGCCGCGCGCGGCACCCCGACTGCCGATTACCTGCACCGCAACTCCATCGACTGGGTGCGTTACTGGATCCGGGAGTTTCCTGTTGACAGCGGCTTTCACCCGTGGGACTCGGCCGCCCTCGCATGGTTGTTGCAACCGGACCTGTTCGTCGCCGAACCCCGCGGCTGGCAGATCCGCGGCAGCGAGGAGGACAACGACCCCTTCGATGACGGAGTACCCCGGCTGGAGTGCGACGCCGAATTCAGCGGCGCGCCGGTGACCTATCTCAGCGGTTTTCAACCGGGTGCAAAGTCAGCATTCGTGCGCGGGGTAGTGGGTAACGTTTACTGAATCACGCAGAGACAGTGGCATCAGCAACGAATGAGTGACCTCGCATGACCGAACTGGCAGACAAACGCATCGTCATCACCGGCGCAGGTAGCGGCATCGGTCGCGCCACGGCTGAACGCGCTGCCGCGCAGGGTGCCCGGGTGCTGGCGGTCGATATCAACGACAGTGTCGACGAAACCGTCGCCCGGATCACCTCGGCCCACAACACCGCCATCGCGGAGCGCGCCGACGTCGGCGACGAAACCGCGGTGCAGCACTACGTGAATCGCTGTATCGAAGCATTTGGCGGCATCGATGGCATCTATGCGAATGCCGGTGTCAGCGGTGGCGGCAACGGATTGTTCGAGCTGACCGTCGAAGACTGGGAAAGAACGCTCCGGGTGAATCTCATCGGTCCGTTTCTTGCCGTGAAGTATGTAGCACCCCACCTCATCGAACAGGGCGGCGGTTCAATCGTCTGCACAGCTTCGGTGGCGGGGTTGCGCGCCAACGCGGGTGGCGTGGATTACAGCGCCAGCAAAGCCGGTGTGGTCAGCCTCGCCCAGACCTGCGCGAACGCGCTCTACGGGACCGGCGTGCGGGTCAACGCAATCTGTCCAGGGCTGATCGAGACCGGCATGACGGCACCGCTGTTCGAACGCGCGCGCGAGCGCGGCACCGATGACCGGATCGGCCAGCTCAACCCAACCCGCCGCAACGGCGAGCCGTCGGAAATCGCCGCCCTGGCGTGCTTTCTGCTAAGCGACGCCAGCTCTTATATCAACGGCCAGGCAATTGCCGCCGATGGCGGCCTGTCGAGCACCCACCCGTTCGTGTTTGCTGGCCGATGACGGGTACGCGCACGGCTGGACGCCTTACGGCGAGCCTCGCGGTGAGCCTTACGGCAAGCCTTACGGCGAGCCTCCTTATCGCCGGCTGCGGCACTCACGACGTGCCGCCGACAACCGGCGACGCACCAGCCGTCACGGGCGAACGCCTGCTGGCTGTACCCCCGCCTGGATGGATACGCACCTTCGAAATGAATGAAGCCGGGGTCCGCCTGGTCGAGTTCATGCCGCCGGGGGGTAATACCGAGCAATGGATCGACAAAGTCAGCTTTGAATCCTTCAACGGCGCAGGCGGCAATGCGGGTGGCAGTGAGCTCCCGGATCCGATCGTACTGATCCAGCACATCGCGAAGGAACGCGAACGGGAGTGTGCGGGCTTCGAAGACTACAACACCTTTTCGGGATTCGAAAACAACTACCCGACCTCCGTTCGGCTACTGCTATGCCATCGCAACAAGGTATCGGGCCGCGGAGAGATATCGATGTTGAAATCGGTCCAGGGAAACAGCGATTTCTACGTCGTTCAACGGACCCGTCGGGTGGAGCCCTACGAGGATCGCCAGCCGCCAATGACCAACGAAGAGATGGGCCTGTGGTCGCTGTACTTACGCTCAATCAGCGTCTGCGATGACGCCCGGCCGGAGCATCCGTGCCCCGCGTCTCAGTCCGCCGACCCCGCCTAAAACCCTTCCTAAAACCCTTCCTGGTCAAGCGCCAGCAACGATTCGGCACCGGCGAGCGCCGCGCGGCGGTGCGCTTCGGCCCGAGGCAGCAATCGAGCAAAGTAAAACCGCGCCGTGGCCACCTTGCCTTCGAAAAAGTGATCCGTCTCGCCCGCCGCCAGTTCGGCTTGCGCCACCATTGCCATGCGTGCCCAGAAATAGGCCAGGGTTGCGTAGCCCGAATACATCAGGTAATCCACCGACGCGGCGCCTACTTCATCCAGATCCTCCTGGGCTGAGGCCGCTACAGTGAGCGTCAACTCGCCCCATTCGTCCGCCACTTCGCGTAGTCGCCCTGCAATCTCGGGCAGCACATCGGCGCACTCCTCAGCGGCCGCCCGCATCGCACCCACAAACCGAAGCAATGCCTTACCCTGCGTGAGGATCACTTTACGGCCCAGCAGATCCAACGCCTGGATCTGGGTCGAGCCTTCATAAATCAAGGTAATGCGCGCATCGCGTACCAACTGCTCGATGCCCGTTTCGGTGATGAAGCCATGACCACCGAAACACTGCAGCGCGTGGTTGACGGATTCGAACCCCGTCTCGCTGAGAAACGCCTTGGTGATCGGGGTAAGGAAATCGAGCATCGCATCCGCGTCCTGGCGAATCGACTCATCGGCCCCGAACTCCGCCAGATCTGCCTGCTGCACGGTGTAATAGGCCAGCGCCCGACCGCCCTCGACGAGGGCCTTCTGGGTGAACAGCATGCGTCGTACATCCGGGTGCACGATGATCGGATCGGCAGGCCCGTCGGGATTCTTCGGACCCGACAGAGACCGCAACTGCAGCCGCTCGCGGGCGTAATCCAGCGCCTGTTGATAGGCCGCCTCGGCGCATCCCATGCCCTGGATGCCGACGATGATTCGCGCTGCGTTCATCATGGTGAACATACAGCGCATCCCCTGGTGCTCTTCGCCGATCAGGTACCCGGTCGCCTCGTCGAAATTGAGCACGCAGGTGGCACTGCCGTGGATTCCCATCTTCTCTTCCAGCGCGCTGCAGTTCACACCGTTGTCTTCGCCGACGCTGCCGTCCTCGGCGACGGTCCGCTTGGGCACGATGAACAGGGAAATGCCCTTGGTTCCCGGCGGTGCGTCCGGCAACCGGGCCAGCACCAGGTGCAGGATGTTGTCGACGAAGTCGTGGTCGCCCGCTGAGATGAAGATTTTGGTGCCAGTAATCGCGTAGGTGCCATCGAGATTTGGCGTCGCGCGCGTGCGCAGCAGCCCCACATCCGATCCGGCGTGGGCTTCGGTCAGACACATCGTGCCGGTCCATTCACCGCGCAACAGCGGAGCGAGGAAACGCTGCTTCTGCTCCTCCGTACCGTGGGTGTCCAGGGCATTCATGGCGGCGTGGGACAGCTCGGGATACATCGTCCAGGCCATGTTGGCAGTGCTCAACATCTCTTCGACGAACAGACCCATGCTGTGCGGCAGCCCCTGCCCGCCATAGGCTGGATCACCGGTGATCCCCGACCAGCCCGAGGCGACGAAGGTCTGCCACGCCTCCTTGAATCCATCGGGGGTCTGGACCTGGCCGTCGACCAGCCGGCAGCCCTGCGCATCCCCGGTTCGATTGATCGGCCACAGTTCCCGTTCCGCGAACTGTCCCGCGCCGTCCAGAATTGCGTCGAGCAGCGCCCGATCGACCAACTCCCGGTTGATCAGGGAGGCGAAGTGTGACTCGAAGTCGAGTACGTCATAGATCAGGAAACGCATGTCGCGCAGCGGCGTTCGATACTCGGCCATGTCGATCCTCTTGGACATTGCGCCCGCGTCGGGCCGCCGGCGCACCTTACGTTGAGATTCTTCCGGGTGTCAAAAGTGCCCGCGACCCCCATTCTGATCACGCCGCACGCGAGACGCTCAACAGAAATGGATCCTGCACATTGGCGGCAACGCGCGCTGGCGGCGCTGCTGCCCGGCCGCTGTCTGCTGTGTGACGTGTTCACCGGCACCGCAACCGATCTTTGCGATCACTGCCGCGCCTCCCTGCCGTGGATTACGCGGCCCTGCACGCAATGCGGCCTGCCCCTCGCTGACGCGCCGGTGCCCTTGTGCGGGAGTTGCATCCTTCGCCCGTCGGCCTTCCAACGGGTAGTGGCACCCTTTGCCTTCGAGGCACCCGCCGCGGAATTGATCCGCGGGATCAAGTTCGGCGGCGATCTAGTCGCGAACCGCGTGTTGGCAACACTGCTGGCGGGCGAAATCGTCCAACGCTACGACGACCCGCTGCCCGCGATCATTTTGCCCGTACCGCTGCATTGGCGACGTTTGCTGCGGCGGGGTCACAACCAGGCAGCGTTGATCGCCCGCACGCTGGGACGGCTGCTGGGAGTACCCATCGAGTTTGATGGCGTGCGCCGGATCCGCGCGACACGCGCCCAGACCGGTCTGGACCGCGCCGCGCGCCGACGCAACCTGATCGGCGCGTTCGCCTGCCGCGTGCCCGTCGCCGAGCGTACCGTGGCCGTGGTCGATGACGTGATGACCACCGGCGCGACCTTGATCGCGATGGCGCACTGTCTGACAGCCGCAGGCGCCAGCGAAGTGCACGTCTGGACTCTCGCCCGCACCATCGGCTGAGGCGCTAGAATGCGCGCGCCATGAACACGTTGCTGCTGAACACGTTGTGCCTGACCCTGCTGGTGCTGCTGTCATCGACCGGCTGCACGCCCGCACCCGGACCGCTGCGCGTGGCCGTTGCGGCCAACTTCCGGAACACCTTCGATACGCTCGCGCAACGCTATCTGGCAGAGACCTCACTGCGCGTCGAGGTCGCCTACGCCGCGACCGGAATCCTGTATGCGCAGATCATTAACGGCGCGCCATTCGATGTATTTCTCGCAGCCGACCGCCTGCGCCCCGAGCGGCTCGAAACGCTGGGCACCGGGGTGCCCGGCAGCCGCGTCACCTACGCGTTCGGACAGCTCGTGCTCTGGGTTCCCGGCGCCGATCACGCACTCGGAGAAGGCTGGTTGCGTAGCTACCGCGGCCGGCTGGCGATCGCGAACCCAGAGTTGGCCCCTTACGGCGTCGCGGCCCGCGCGGTCCTCGCGCTCATCAACCCGCAACTGCTCGAACGGGGTCTGGTGTTGGGGGCCAGCGTGACCCAGGCAACACACTACGTGGCTTCCGGGGGCGTGCCAGCCGGTTTGCTCGCGTTCCCGGTGTTGCGCGATCGTCCATCGAACGAGCTCTGGCGAATCCCGGAAAATCGCTACCCCGCCATCGAGCAGCAGGCGATTGCAATCGCCGGGCCACGCCAGCGTGCGGCGCGGGCATTCATCGACTTCCTGACATCGGATACCGCGCGCAGGGAGATCACTGCCGCCGGCTACCGGGTCCCCGAACGGGTTCCCGAACGGGTCTCAGAACGGGAACGGATGTCAGGTCTATGAGCGATACGCTGTTAGCCGCCGCGGTGAGCCTGGGACTGGCCACCGTCACGACCCTGCTGCTGTTGCTGCTGTCACCACCCCTCGCCTGGTGGCTGGCTCAATCCCGGTCGCGGGCGAGACCCCTGGTCGAGGCCCTTGTTGCGCTGCCGCTGGTACTGCCACCGACGGTGATCGGTTTCTATCTACTCCTGTCGATGGCGCCCGACGGGTTTCTCGGCGCGCCCTGGTACGCCGCGACCGGGCGCGCCCTGGCGTTTTCATTCTCCGGACTCGTCATTGGTTCGCTGGTGTACTCCCTGCCTTTCGTGGTTCAGCCACTGAGCGCGAGTTTTCGCACCGTCGATCCCGGTCTGCTGGAGGCGGCAGCAGCGCTGGGTGCGAGCCCGCGACACCGGTTCCTGACGTTGATCCTGCCCATGCACCGGCGGGCCTTGCTGGCTGCTGCGGTACTGGGATTCGCTCATACCGTTGGCGAGTTCGGCATCGTGCTGATGATCGGCGGCAACATCCCGGGCGAAACCCGGGTGCTCTCGATTGCCCTGTTCGATCAGGTCGAAGCGCTGCGCTATGCCGATGCGCATGCCACCGCCGGGTTGCTGGTCACCTTCGCGATTGCAACGCTTATCCTGGTATATCGCCTGCAGGCGAATCCGGAGCCCCGCACGTGACGCTCACCGTCCACGGCACCGTGACCCGCGACACAGGGTTCGCCGCGCGTTTCGATCTCGAGTTGCCCCTCGACGGCGTGACCGCGATCCTCGGCCCCTCGGGCGCCGGCAAGTCGACGTTGCTGCGGGCCATCGCCGGCTTCGAACCGAACAGCAGGCTGCACATCAACGTTGCCGGTGAAACCTGGCAAAGCGAAGCGAGTTGTCGAGCGCCCCATCAGCGTTCGGTCAGCAGCGTCTTTCAGGACAGCCGGCTGTTCGGGCATCTGGACGTTCGCGGCAACCTGGAGTATCCGTTGCGCCAGCCGCCGCGTGACGGCTTTCGGATGCCGTTCGATGAGGTCGTGGACCGTCTGGAGTTGGCCAGTTTACTCGAACAACGACCCGCAACCCTGTCCGGCGGACAACGCCAACGCGTCGCGCTTGGACGCGCGCTGCTCGCGCCGGCCCGCCTCTGGTTGTTCGACGAGCCGATGTCCGCGCTAGACACGCCGACGCGAGCCGAACTCGCCCCGTACCTCGAGCAACTCTGCAGCGAGCATCGGCTGCCGATTCTGTATGTCAGCCACGCCCTCGAAGAAGTATTGCAGATTGCAGATCGGGTGATCGTGATGGAGGCCGGCGAGATCACCGCGAGTTCACCCATCGCAGATATCGGCACAACCCCCCTTGGCAGCGGCCTCGCCGCCAGCGTGCTCGAATGCACCTGTTCCCAGTATCTCGACGGCTACGATCTGACCGAACTGAACGTCGGCGAAGATCGGATCTATCTGCGTGGCCGGGTGCCCGACGAAACTGTTCCCATTCGGCTGCTGATCCACGCGCGGGACATCAGCATCGCCACAGGGAGGGTCGAAAACTTAAGCCTCCTCAATCGCCTCAAGGCGCGCGTGGTGCGGGTTGAGGACGACGGTGGCGGCGTCTGCCTGGTGTACCTCGCCTGCCACGGACAACCGCTGCTGGCACGCATCACCCAACTGTCGGCTGAACACCTGGCTTTGGCACCGGGACATGACGTCACGGCGTTGATCAAGACCGTCGCGTTGGCCACCCTTGGCGACAAGAGGCGCGACTCAACCGGACCCACCGATGACTGATGCTACGCCTTATTCGAATCTTTCCCCCGATGCGCTGTTGAGCGCCGTCGAAGCGGCCGGTTGGCGCTGCGACGGCAGTCTGCTGGCGCTGAACAGCTACGAAAATCGGGTCTACCAGATCGGGCAGGAAGAAAGCGAACCGATCGTCGGCAAGTTCTACCGCCCGGATCGCTGGAGCGACGCCCAGATTCTCGAGGAACACGCATTCACCGCCGAGCTCGTCGAGCATGAAATGTCCGTGGTGACGCCACTGCGCGACGACCGCGGGGCCACACTGCTGCTCCAGGAGGGCTTCCGGTTCGCGCTGTTTCCGCGCCAGGGCGGTTACCCGCCCGACATCGAAAACGCCGAGAACCTGACCATCCTCGGGCGCAGCATCGCCCGGATTCACGCAGTCGGGCGCGCCCGACCGTTCGATTCGCGGATCGCGTTGACGGCCGAGCGTTACGGCCACGACAGCCGCACGCTGTTGCTGGATCGCGGCTTCATCCCGGACGAATTGATCGAAGCCTATGCGAGTATCAGCACCCATCTGCTCGCGCGCATCGACGAGTTACCCATTCCAGCTACGCTGAGAATCCACGGCGACTGCCATCTGGGCAACGTGCTGTGGCGCGATGACATTCCCCACTTCGTCGACTTCGATGACGCGATGATGGGTCCCGCGATCCAGGATCTGTGGATGCTGCTGTCCGGCGATCGGGAAGACCGGACGCGCCAGTTGGGCAAGATCCTCGACGGTTACGAAGACTTCATGGTATTCGATGCAGCCGAACTCCGGCTGGTGGAGGCGCTACGCGCGCTGCGCATCATGTATCACGCGGCCTGGATCGCACGCCGTTGGGACGATCCTGCGTTTCCGCTCGCATTCCCCTGGTTCAATACCATCAAATACTGGTCCGAACACGTGTTGGACCTGCGCGAACAACTCGCTGAAATCGACGAGCCACCGCTGGCAGTCTGAGGCAGTTCGAGTCAGTCCCGGTGGGCCGGCGCCGCGCAGGCACGCTGATTGCTCAGCACGCTCGCATACTGCCGCAAGAGGAATGGACGGTGCGCCTCGGTCGTTTCAGCAACCCGTGCCCGAAAAGCCGCCAGCGCAGGTCCGTTGGGACCGTTGGGACCGTTGGGACCGTTGGGACCGTTGGGACCGTCCGGTTCATCCGCGCCGCTGGGGTCCCCAAGCAAACGCGCCGCTTCCCGATGCGTGGGAAATATCTTCAAATTGGGAATCAGTTGCGCATCGATTGCGCGCGCCACGGCTTCGGCATCCTCGAATGCGCCGCGCAACGGCGTACCGAAGGTCAGGTGCACCCGGCCTTTGTACCCCATGATTCCCGTCACGATGCTCGTCAGATCTTCATCGTCCGGCTTTGCGTAGGACCCGTCCTGCTCGGTCAGGAACAGCTCTCGCGCCTTCATCTGATCACAGGGGTCCAACTCGTAGGACACCGACACCGGCACCAGCGCGAACCGCGCAACCAGCTCGGTCAGATCACGGGTTTCGTTCCGGTAGGCCAGCGCGAACATCTTGATCAACGCCGTCTCGGTGCGATCGACGCCATCCTTGGCGCGTCCCTCGCGTTGCGCAATCCATACCGAAACGCCTTCCTCCAGGCTGTGGCGGATGTATTTCGAGGTCACTAACATCGCCGCATACGCGGCCTTGGCACCCTTCGCCCCGCGCCTGACGATGAAGCTCTTGTTGAGCCGCAACAGATCCGCCGCGTAGTCGACGCCGAAGAGATTGTCGCCGACCGCGATTCGGGACGTCTCATGGCCGCCTTGGATCAGCGCCCAGTTCATGAACCCGGAGTCCAGGGCAATGTCGCGATGATTGGACACGAACAGGAAACTCCCGCCCGGCGCCAGTTGGTCCATGCCGCTGACACTGAACCCATCGGTCGTACGTTCGATCATCTGCGCGAAGTAATCCGCCAGAAACGCCTGCACGCCGGCGACGCTGTCGACTCCGCGCAGCTTTCGATGAAGCTGCCACCGCGCCAGGCGTGCCGCCAGCACGGGCCACCATCGGGTTGCCCGGGGAAAGACGAACTGCGCCGTCGCGCTCGCGATTCTGGGTTCCGCCAGCAACCGGCCGAGTACAGCCGGCACCTCCTCGTCCGCGTATGGACGGATCTCGTCGAAGGCTGTCATTGGACGTCACCATAGCCAAAAGGCGGGTCGCATAACAGAGGACCGTTCTTTACCATCGGCCAAGGCTGATATTCACAATGGGAGGGTCACGCATGCCGGGATTGGGTACGCATCCGTTCGAGAAAGGTCTGGTGGAACTCGCGAACGGCGGCTACGCCTGGTTGCAACCCGACGGCGGGTGGGGGTGGAGCAACGCAGGTCTGATCGTCGATGGCGACCAATCGCTGTTGATCGATACCCTCTTTGATCTCCCTCTGACCGCAAAAATGCTCGCCGCAATGCGTGCCGCCGAGCCGGACACCCGCATCTCGACCCTCGTCAATACGCACGCCAACGGCGACCACTGCAACGGCAACGAACTCGTGAGCGGCGCCGAGATCATCGCGTCGAAGGCATGCGCCGAGGAACTGGCCGCCGAACCGAAAGGCATGATGGCGACCATGATGTCCCGCACTGCCCAGATGGGTGAGACCGGCGAATTCCTGGAGTACTGCTTCTCAGCGTTCGAATTCGACGGCATCAATCCAACCGCGCCGACGCGCACCTTCGAAGGCCGGCTCGATGTCCGGGTGGGCGACAAGGAGGTCGAGTTGCGCCAGGTGGGGCCCGCCCATACCCGGGGGGACATCCTGGTTCACGTACCTTGCGATCGGACCGTGTTCACTGGCGACATCCTGTTCATCGAAGGGCATCCGATCATCTGGGCGGGGCCGATCGCCAACTGGATCGACGCCTGCAACTACCTGCTGTCCCTGGAGGTCGAAACCGTCGTCCCGGGCCACGGCCCCATCACCGACAAGCGCGGCATCGAAGCGGTTCGGGACTACCTGAGCTACGTTCGAGACGAGGCAAAGGCGCGTTTTGACGCGGGCATGCCCGTCTACGAAGCAGCCCTGGACATTTCCCTGGCCGACTATGACAGCTGGGGCGATGCGGAACGGATCGTGATCAACGTCGCCACGTTGTACAAAGAATTCGCCGGGGACAGCGAACCGAACAACGTGATGGAGCTGTTCGGACTCATGGCGCGCATTCACAGGGAACGGCGTGGGTGAAGCGCCCGGCCTGACGATCTTGCCGCGATCGTCGGTCTCTACAATCACGACATCGCTGACACCGACAAGCGAGCAACGGGTCTAGTAAATCAGCCGCTCCTTCGCTGTGACCAGGTCGCGCCCTGCGATCGCACGGCGCAATTTTTTCCAGCCCATCTTGATGGGCTGGACACCATAGAACACGACGATGAACACCTTCCTCAACGTGTTCTCGGGGTTGCTCAGTGGCCGCACCCCGTGCCAGGAATCGCCGCGCCGACCGATGATGAGGCTGCGATTGCCCATGAAGCGCGTTGAAGTCTCGCTCTCAAACTCATCGAAGTCGGGATTGCTCTTGGGCGAAAGGCTTCCGTGGTCGTCGAGTAGAACCGTCGCGCCGCCCCAACGCTCATCCCAATCCTGGTCAGTGTTCATATAGAAGATGTGACTGCCGAGCTTGATCGGTGCGTCACAGTGCGGAGATACCTCGCAGGCCGATGGCGTGTAGTGCCAATGAAACCTGAATCGAATAGCGCGCTTACCGAGCAATTTCGCCACGAACCGCCGATAGGTATCGCCCCTCAATTCGTCGATGAAATCCCGCCATTGAGCCGATAAAGCCATGTCCTGCTCGTAATCGAGAACGTAGCGGTCGTGACTTTTCTGGCCGTGCTTTCGCTGTTTGCCGAAAAACGATCGGAATCGCTCGAGTTTGGGCAGGTTGCCCGTCAACGCGTCGAACCCCGCCGGGGTCAATAGCTCTGCGGGATTACACCACGGGAAGGGTTTTCTAGCGTTGAACTCCGCAGGCGTGATTGCCTCGAGCTGGCGTAGATCCAAGTAGCTCATGGTCGCGTATCGAAGATATGGACGGTCCGCATTGGCACTGGTTGGGCGCGAATTTACCGTGCCTCCCCGCCGAACGCCACTATTGTTCACAGCAACCCAAATGTGACCGACCCGATAATCCATGTACCCATCACAAGCAGCATGCCGAATGCCATGCGCCGCATGCCGCCTTCACCCACCGCCGGCGGCCAACGCCGCCCGACCCAGGTTCCGAGGAACACCGCGGGTAACCCGATGGCCGCAAGCAGCAATACATCGTTTGTGAAGCCACCGTGCAGCCCGACCAGAGCGGTTCTGAACACCGTGGTAATTGCGAAGAATCCGAGCAACGTGGCCCGAATCTCGGTAACCGGCAAGCAGGCATTGGAAATTCCCCGATACCGTCGCCCGCGGCTGAGGACGCAACATCATCGACAGGCTTCCGGCCACGATGAACACGCCGAGCAAGAGCTCGAGCAAGCTCAGGGCCGCACCACTCATCCGCTCCAGAAGCCAGAACCCTGCCAGCAACGCAGGCAGTTGGCCGATACACAGCGCGCGGAGCACGCCGCCGTGCACGAGGTGGTAGTGGCCGTGTAATGACAGCGCAATATTCGCGAATGACACGAGACTTACCACCGCAGTGATCGTGACGATATCGAACAGGCCACCGACCGTGACCACCGCGATGATCAGCATAGCCATGGCGAAGCCGGCCACCGCCTGCACGTAGCTACCGATCAGAACCACTGTGAGGAATACGCTCAGCGCTGCTAGCGACACGGCGAAGTCACGCCCGGGGGGACATGTGCGCAAGTATAGTTGCGGCCCTGCCCGCACGACATAGAGCTATCCAGCCCGCACATCGGCAGTGTCCCTCGCCCTTGGCGACACGCTGAGCATGTAATAACGTCACACCATGCAGCTCGACCTGACAGACAAGACGGTGTTGATCAGCGGCGCCCACCGCGGTACCGGTCAGATCATCGCGGCGCGATTCGCGGAGGAAGGCGCGCAGGTACTTCTGCACGGGTTCACCGAAGACCAGGCTGCGGCCGCTTGTCGTGAGATCGACGCCGAGCCGGTGCACGGGGACATCCTGACCGATGCCGGCGCCGATTCACTGGTCCAGCAATGCCTGTCAGACGGACGGGTTGTCGACGTATTGGTGAACAACTACGGGACGGCCGATGCAGGGACCTGGGCAACCAGCGACGCGACCGCGTGGATCGACGCCTACCAGAAGAACGTGCTCTCGGCCCAGCGCTTGATCCAGCGCCTGACCCCCAGCATGCGCGAGCGTCGCTGGGGACGAATCATCAACCTCGGTACCGTCGGTTCCACCCGGCCCAACGCGCGCATGCCTCATTACTACGCCGCCAAAGGCGCCCTGGCGACGATGACCGTGAGTCTTGCCCAGGAGCTTGGCGGCACTGGAATTACCGTCAACCTCGTGTCCCCCGGTCTGATCCGCACACCTGAGGTGGAAGCCGCGTATCTCGAACGCGGACGGCGCAAGGGCTGGGGCCAGACCTGGGACGAGATAGAACCCCGCGTCGCCGCCGACATTCCCATCGGCCGGATCGTGCGCCGCGAGGAAGTGGCGGATCTGGTGCTGTTCCTCGCCAGCCCCCTGAGCGATGCCATTCACGGCCAGAATATCCGCATCGACGGCGGCGCTCTGGGCGTCGTCAACTGATGGACACCCAGCCGATTCCCGGTCTGCCGGTCATTCTCAGCCGCATCGTCGGACTCGCGCTGATCCTCGTGTTTCTGCTCGGCTACGACCCGAGCGCTTCCGGTTTCGGCAATGGCCTGCTGTTGCCTCTGGCCCTGGCGCTGGGCGCCTGGATGACTCTGCGCAGCGCGCTGGCGCTGGCGCTGGCGGCGGCTCTGTTGGCGGGCGCGCACTCGGCGCCCGGCGCAACCGATGTATCCTCCGGCGTGGTTTATCCGGTCATCGCACTGGCCGCGGGTTTTACCGTACTGACCAGCCTGGGACACCGGTTTCGCCGTCACATCCTGGCGACCCGCGACGCCCGCTGGGCACAACGCGGCGATTGACGCACCGGACTTGCCTGACACCGCCGAATCCGGTGCAATGTGCCGTTGCCACGACAATCGACCAACACGCCGAGCGGCGAGTCAGACGTGAAAGGGAGCCGATTAGATGAACTTCGAATTCTCGGAGGAGCAGGACCTGTTGCGCGAACAGGCGCAGAGCTTCCTGAACCAACACAGCCCGCTCGATGCGGTGCGCGCGGTACTGGAAGGAGATCAGGCCTACGACGCCAAACTGTATGCAGGCATGGCGGAATTGGGCTGGACCGCCACGACCATTCCGGAGCAGTACGGCGGCATCGGCCTTGGCCACCTCGAACTGTGCGTCATCGCCGAAGAGCTCGGACGGAGCCTCGCCCCAACGCCATTCTCATCTTGCATCTATCTGGTCAGCGAGGCCTTGCAACTGTTCGGCAGTGACGCACAAAAACAACGCTACCTGCCCGGGCTCGCGAGCGGTGAGACCATCGGCGCATTCGCGCTTGCAGAGGGGCCCCAACCCGCGACCGCCGCCAACCTCACGAGCCGGGTTGAAGGCGACGCCCTGACGGGCACCAAGGTTCCCGTCGCCGACGGCGACTGTGCGAATTTTGCCATCGTGCTCGCAGCGGACGCGGACGGCGGGTCTCTGTATCTCGTCGATCTGGACGGACCCGGCGTGCAGCGTACGACCGTCGAGACGCTCGACCCGACCCGCTCGCACGCCAGCATCGAATTCAGCGCCGCGCCCGCGGAACGGCTCGGTGAGGCAGGCGCCGGGTGGCTGCAGACCGATCGGATATTCGACCGTGCCGCGGTATTGTTCGCCTTCGAACAGGTGGGCGGCGCCCATGCTGCGCTGGACATGGCGAAAGAGTATGCCCTGGGCCGATTCGCCTTCGGCCGACCCATCGCATCGTTCCAGGCGATCAAGCACAAGCTCGCAGACATGTACATTGCGGCTACGCTGGCCCGGTCGAACTGCTACTACGGTGCGTGGGCATTATCCACCGATGCCGCCGAGCTGCCCGTAGCCGCGGCAACGGCGCGGGTGAGCGCCAGCCAAGCGTTCCACGAATGTGCGAAAGAGAACATTCAGACCCACGGCGGCATGGGCTTT
Source organism: Gammaproteobacteria bacterium (assembly GCA_004357385.1). GTDB lineage: Bacteria > Pseudomonadota > Gammaproteobacteria > Pseudomonadales > Azotimanducaceae > SMWF01. The sequence continues at coordinate 32,225 of SMWF01000080.1, forward strand.
ACCTGGGAGTTCAACTGCCACCTCTACTATCGGCGCGCCAAACTGCTATCGGTGAATCTGGGCAGTTTGCCGCGCTGGAAGAATCGGCTCATCACCAACATCGAGACATCGAACGCACTGAGCGCCTGACAGACCGGAGAGCGACACCATGGATTTCAACGACACCCCTGCAGAAGCCGAATTCCGCGCCGCAGCGCGCACCTTTCTGGAGGCCAACGCGACCCTGACCAGTGGGGCGCCACAGCGCGACGAGACCGAAACCGAGCAGATCGAACGTGCCAAGGCCTGGCAGCAACTCAAACAGGACAACGGCTGGGCCTGCCTGAACTGGCCAACGGAGTATGGCGGTCGGGGCGCTACGCCGATCGAACTGATCATCTGGAATCAGGAGGAGTCACGCTACGATGTACCCACCGGGCCGTTCGCAATCGGCCTGGGCATGTGCGGCCCCACCATGATTGCCTATGCCAGCGAGGACCAGAAACGCGAACACCTGCCGCGCATGGCGGCGGGTCAGGATATCTGGTGTCAACTGTTCAGCGAGCCGGCGGCGGGCTCGGACCTGGCCGGGCTACGCACCCGCGCCGAGCGAGACGGCGACGACTGGGTGATCAACGGGCAGAAGATCTGGACCTCGGGCGCGCAGTTCTCGGACTGGGGCATTCTGGTGACCCGCACAGACCCCAGCGTCGCCAAGCACAAGGGTTTGACGTTCTTCTTTCTGAACATGCATTCCCCCGGAATTGAGGTGCGTCCCATCAAGCAGATCTCCGGCGGCGCCAACTTCAACGAGGTGTACTTCACTGACGTGCGTATCCCCGATACGCAACGCCTCGGCGAAGTCGGTCAGGGCTGGGGGGTCTCGCTGACCACCCTGATGAATGAACGCCTCGCCGTGGGCAACGCCGGTGGAGCCGACTTTCCGGATCTCTTCGAGCTCGCCTCGAAAACCGACCTCGACGGCGAGCCGGCCATCAACAATGCCGCGGTGCGCGAGAAGCTGGCGGACTGGTATTGTCAGGCCAGCGGTCTCAAATTCACCAACTACCGCACCATCAGCGCGCTGTCGCGGGGCACAACGCCGGGCCCGGAAAACTCGATCACCAAGATCGTCAGTGCCGTCAAGATGCAGGATCTAGGCTCGTTCGGGTTGGACCTGATGGACATGGGTGGAATCCTCAACGACGCCACCCTGGACCCCGCCAACCTGATCTTCCAACAGAACTTCATGGGCGCGCCGGGCTACCGGATCGCCGGCGGTACGGACGAGATTCTGCGCAACATCATCGCCGAGCGGGTGCTGGGAATGCCCCAGGACATCCGCGTGGACAAGAACGTGCCCTTCAGCGAAGTGCCGACAGGCAACAGCTAGCGCATGCAGGAACCTCTGGACAGCCCGCCGAGCGTAGCAACGCTCTACCAGGCCGCGGTCGGCCCGAAGCGCCAGGATTTCTACCTGGCGTATTTCCAACGGGCGCATCAGCGGGGCTATGCGCCCATCTCCTGGAACTGGCCGGTGTTCTTCTTCGGCTTTTTCTGGTTTCTATACCGCAAGCTCTATCTGTGGGCGCTGGCGGTATTCTTCTTTCCCAGCTTCGCGCTGATCGCCTCCGGCATAATCGAAGACCTCGCACCGGGGCTCGGGCAGCCAGTGATGATGACCCTGATCTTCGGCTTCCATCTCATCTACCTGCCGATGTATGCCAACGGAATCTACTGGCGTTGGGCCCGGCGCGAGATCGAGCGCGCCCGCGCCGAGAATCCGGGGCAGCACGCAGCTCAGCTCGAGCACCTGGAAGCCGCCGGTGGCTGCAACGCCAACCTGCCGTTCATCATCTTCGGTGTCTTTACCGCCATTACCGTGCTGCTCGGATCACTCAATCCGCCGGGTTAGGCTGAAGTGAACTTCAGCTAGGCGATGGACATAGACTTCGGCAAGACGGCCGACGACTATGCAACGCATCGCGCGGGGTTTCCCGATTCCTTCTTCGACCGGCTGCTGGCCGACGGGCTCGTCATCGATGGCAAGCAGCTGGCGGATCTGGGGACGGGTACCGGAACGCTTGCCCGGGGCTTCGCCCGCCGCGGCGCCGACGTCATCGGTATCGACCCGTCAACACAGATGCTCGAGTCCGCCCGACGCCTCGCCCAGGCCGATGCCGCACCGGTGAGGTTTCAGGAAGGCACGGCTGAAGCGACCGGTCTGGCCAGCGAGTCCGTCGACCTCGTCACCGCCGGCCAATGCTGGCACTGGTTTGATCGCCCCGCCGCGGCCGCGGAGATTGCCCGCATCCTGCGTCCCCGCGGAACCCTCCTCATCGCACACTTCGATTGGATCCCGCTACCCGGCAACCTCGTCGCCGCGACGGAAAGCCTGATCGAAAAGCACAATTCGACCTGGCGCGCCGGCGGCGGGCGGGGATTGTATTCGCCCTGGCTCAGCGACCTTGGCACCGCCGGCTATGGGAACATCCGCAGCTGGTCCTACGACGCATGGCCAAGCTACAGCCACGCGGCCTGGCGCGGCCGGGTGCGCGCCAGTGCCGGCATTGCCGCATCGCTGGCACCGGAGGCGGTGGCGGCGTTCGATGCCGAGCACGCCGCAATGCTCGCCGGCGACTTCCCCGACGACCCGCTGGCCGTGCATCACCGCGTGTTCTGCGTCCTCGCGACGCGCCCTGAGGCCTCCTGAGCCGAAAACTATGCTCTTTGCGCCGTGGCCGGTGATGAGATAGTGTCTCCAACCCCCTCGGGAGGACGAGGGACTGGGGGATACGAGATGAGCAACGACGCGACGCACTGGTATGCGGGTACCAGTGGTTACTCGTACAAAGAATGGAAGGGCAGTTTCTATCCGGCTGACATGAGCAACACCGCGATGCTGCCCTACTACGCGGTGCAACTGCCCGCCGTGGAGATCAACAACACATTCTACCGCATGCCACGCACCCACGCCTTGGAAGGCTGGCACGACGCGGTGGGGCCTGATTTTCGCTTCGTGATCAAGGCGTCGCGCCGGATTACCCATCAACTGCGCCTGAAGGATGCAGCCGAGCCGGTCGAATACCTGGCGCGTAAGCTCGACGTGCTGGGCGATAAGCTCGGCGCCGTGCTGTTTCAGCTGCCCCCCTACCTGCACCATGACCTCGATCGATTGAAGGATTTTCTGGCGATCCTGCCGAAGGATCTACCAGCGGCGATCGAATTCCGCCATGCATCGTGGTTCGACGAGGCCGTATTCGATGCCCTGGAGCGCCACGGCTGCGGCCTGTGTATTTCCGACGACGGCAAGCTTGCGCTTCCCGATCGGATTGCGACCACCAACTGGGTGTATCTCCGATTACGTCAACCCGGCTACACCGACGCCGCGCTGAAAAGCTGGATCGAGCGCGCGGCGAAAGGCGGCGCTGTCCGGGGCTACGCGTTTTTCAAGCACGAGGACGCCGGCGCCGGACCCGTATTGGCCCGCCGTTTCCTGGACCTGACCCAGATCCAACCCACGGCCGCTCGACCGCCGAAACGCGCCGCGCGGCGAACTGCCAGTGGCCGGACACCCGTGCGCCGCAAGCAGGACTGACCGACACCGCATGCCCGAGGCGCCGCTGGTCGACGAGCTGCCGTCGGGCATCGCCCAGGACATCCTCAAAGGCTTCCGGCGGTACCGGAACCGCTTCGGTGAAATCACCCGGGACGCGAAACGACGCTTTGAGGCGGCCGACTGGCCCGCCGCCCAGGACGCAAGCGCGATCCGCCTGGAAGCCTACAAGGAGCACGCCCGCGCCGTGGTCGAGACGATTCGTGCCCGCCTGCGTGGCGCACCCTTCGATCACGCGCTCTGGCAGAACACGAAACGGGCATACCGGGAACTAATCGCGACCGAAGCGGATTTCGAGCTCGCTGAGACCTTTTTCAATTCGATCAATCGGCACATCACCGACGATGGCGAGATCGACGACAGCCAGATGTTCGTGTGGAGCGCCTTTGCTACCCCGCCGGTCACGCCGCACGAACCGATTGCTTTCAGTCGGGCGCTCGCCGGCGACCTGGTTGCGAACACCAGCGCTGTTCTCACGGCGTTCGACTGGCACCTGCCATGGCGGGATCTCCACCTGGACGCACGCAACGTGTTGCGTTCGATTGTCGAAGCGCATCCGGAGATCGTCACGCTGGACGGCCTTGAAGTGGAGGTGCTGCGCTCGGTGTTCTACCGGAACAAAGGCGCCTACCTGGTCGGCAGCCTGGTCCAAGGCAGCCGCAGGTGGCCGTTGATGGTGGCGCTGCTGATCGATCGGGAGGGACAATTGTATGTCGATGCGCTCATTTCCGACGAAGATGAACTGTCCGTGGTCTTCAGCTTCACCCGCGCCTATTTCATGGTCGACGCACCGTACCCCCACGCGCTGATCGACTATCTGCACGTCCTGCTGCCCGGTAAGAAACGCTCGGAGCTGTACTCTTCGGTCGGCTTCCACAAGCACGGTAAAACCGAGTTCTACCGGGGCTTCCTCACCCACCTCACGCAATCCGACGACGCGTTCGTCATCGCCCCGGGGATCAAGGGCATGGTGATGACCGTGTTCACCCTGCCCTCCTATCAGACGGTGTTCAAAATCATCAAGGACCGCTTCGCGCCGCAGAAGAACATCACCCGTGAGGCCGTCCGAGAGAAGTACTACACGGTAAAGACCCATGACCGGGTCGGCCGCATGGCCGATACTCAGGAGTTCGACAATTTTGCGTTCCCCCGGGCTCGTTTCTCGGCAGATTTGATCGACGAATTGCTCGCGCTCGCGCCGAGCTCGATCACCTTGACCGACGACCAGGTCATCATCCGTCACCTCTACACCGAACGCTTGATGATCCCCTTGAACATCTACATCGAGTCTGCCTCGGACGCCGAACTGCGCGAAGCCCTGGACGAATATGGCAACGCCATCAAGCAACTGGCGGCGGCCAACATCTTTCCCGGGGACATGCTGTTGAAGAACTTCGGCATCACCCGGCACGGCCGGGTGGTGTTCTACGACTACGACGAGATCTGCTACCTCACCGACGTCAACTTCCGGGCGCTACCCGAACCGCGAACGCCGGAGGAGGAAATGTCGGCCGAGGTCTGGTTCAGCGTGGCCGCCAACGACGTATTTCCCGAAGAGTTTCGCCACTTCCTGTTCGGCCGGCGACGCATCAAACAACTGTTCGATGAACTGCACGGCGAGTTGTTCGAACCCGAATACTGGCAGTCCCTGCAGCGCGCCATCCGCGACGGGCTGATCATGGACGTGTTCCCGTACCGCCGCAGCAAACGACTGCATCAGATCCCGTGATCCCTACTTCGGTACTGGCATCCCGGCGCCACCGGCAAATTCAGGCGCGGGTTCGTTGCCGAGCAGAATAGCCCCGAGCTCGCCGTACAACGGATGAGACACCCAACGGTGGCTCGCACAACCGCGCGAGTCGCGGAGCTTACGCTCCAAGGGACTGGCCATCTTCGCGCCGCTGGTGCCCGCGGTGTTGTGAATGACATCCACCACCTCCATGCAGGCATTCGCCACATAGACACACGCCAGTCGTGCGTTCTGGGTCGTTTCCGGCCCCGGGAGCTGGTCATTGCCGCGCAGCTCATCCTCGACCGCCTCCATGGCTTCCTTGAGGTAGGCGCGCGCCGCACGGTACTTCGCGACCGACTCGCCCATGCGCTGCTGGGCAATGGGGCGGTTCATCAGGGTCGAGGTCGACAACAGCGGAACTTTGTTCTGGGCAATCTCGGTAAAACACTCGAGCGCGCCTTTGGCGACACCCAGCGCACATGCGGCCTTGTTGTAGGCGAGCCGCAACGGCACGGGAATGCGATACACCGGGTTGTCGTAGCGCGCCGGCAGCGCCACCAGATCCGCCGCCGCCCACTTCGGCGAAACGTAAATGTTGTCCGCCTTGACGTCGTGGCTGCCGGAGCCGCGCAGCCCCGCCACATCCCAGGTGTCGACGATCTCGAAGTCCGCCTTGTTCAGAATCCACATCTTGAAGATGGGCATGCCGTTCTCCTGGAGCTTGGGCTCATCGCCCTTGAACACCGGCGCCGGCATGAAGCACCACTCTGCACCGTGACAGCCGCTGATGAACGTCGACTGCCCCGAAACCAGATAGCCGCCGTCGTCCTGCTCGACCGCCTTGGCCGGAATGGACCCCGGACCACCGCCGCCGCACATGATGACCCGGGGATTGTCGAGGTAGACTTCCTTGGCAAGCTCCGGATCCATGCCACCGGCGGCCATGGCATTGATTTCAGACCCGAGCATCAGGTTCCAACCGATGGACCCGTCGATGGCCGAGACCGCCTCAATGACCTCCACGGTTTCCCAGACGCTGGCATCCTCACCCCCGAGTTCGCGGGGGATGGTGAACCGGAACAGGCCCTGATCGACCATCGCATCGATGACCTCCTGGGGCGCATGCCGTAGTTCCTGGGCTTTGTCGCCGCCTTCACGAATCGTATCGGCAATCCTCGCGACACGCTCGAGCGGCGTGCCTGAGAGGGTCTGAGTGGATGCTGCGGTTGCTGCCATGTCGTCCTCCAGTGAGCCGATGGAGTATAGGAAAACCCCGATCAGGGTATAAACTCTCCTATAAGGGAGGATCATTGGGAGATCAACGAATGCTGGCGATTATTCTGCTCATCGTCATGGGTCTGGTAAGCGTTGTCGGTAGTGAAATGCTCAGCATTGCAGCGCTGAGCAGCGCGCCGTTCTGGAGGACCCGAACATGACGCTGCGCTGGCTTGCCTACGCGCTGGTTGGGGTGGCGGTCATGATCGCTGGCATGTTCGTCGCTGCGCGCTTCATGGACGGACCGCTCGGCATCATCCCGGGGGGGACCTTCCGATCCGGTGAACCCGCCACATACCCCGCGAAATGGTCATTTGCCGAGCCGATCGAGACCATCGAAATGCAGCTCGACGCGGGGGATACCTCGCGCAACACCTGGATCCTGGTGCACGGCGACGGCGCCTACATACCCGCCAGCCTGTCTTTTCCGCCCGGCAAGACCTGGCACCTGGAGGCCGATCAAGAAGGCGCTGCGCAACTGCGCATTGAGCGACGGCTTTACGATGTCACGCTGCGCCGCATCTCGGACACGGAGCTGGCGACTCAGCTGACTACGACGCTCGAAACGAAATACGCAACCGGCGCGCCCGACGATGCCGGCTACTGGTTCTTCGCCGTCGACCCACGCTGAGATAAGCACCGATGAAGTATGCCGGGGGATGTCATTGCGGGGCCGTTCGGTTCGAGGTCGACGCACCGGCAAAGATTGACGCGCTCGACTGCAACTGCTCGATCTGCCGCCGGTCGGGACACCTGCATCTGATCGTGCCACGTTCGCGCTTCAAGCTCCTCAGAGGCGCCAAGGCCTTGACTACCTATACCTTTAACTCCGGCGTCGCCAAGCATCAGTTCTGTCGGACGTGCGGTATCAAGTCGTTCTATATCCCGCGCTCCAATCCCGACGGAGTGGACATCAACGTACGTTGCCTGGAGCCACAGCCGGAATCGCTGCACATCGAACCCTGGGACGGCCGCAACTGGGAACGCAACGCCGCGCAACTCACCCACCTCAGCCGGGAACCGGTTCCCGGCTCTTGATACGCTTCACGGTGACCATTCTGACGTTGTTGTCCGCCGTTCCGGCCGCCGCTCAACCCAGGCCCGAGAGCGACTACATCAATCGCTTCATCATCGAGCACCATGCCGCGCTGGAACCCATTCTGCGCGCCCATTTCGTCGCCCATTACGCCGAGCAGGGGATCCCGAGCCACCGGTTGCGCGAAATTATCCAGGACACCGTGGCCTCGGAGGCCGTGTGCTCACTCGATTCGATCAACAGTTACGGCGACGGCTACCGGACCTTGCTGCTGGAGCGCGTCAGCGCGGGCGACAGTGTTACCGAAGCACGCTACGCCGCCCAGGACGCC
>SMWF01000081.1 GCA_004357385.1 Gammaproteobacteria bacterium
ACCAGGTCCGCTTTCTGCTGCGCAGCGCAAACCGAACCGGCCAGCAGGAACAGCAGAAACACCCCCCAAGGCAGTTGCGGCGCGCCCGGCTTCATTCCGCTGCCTAGCGTACCGCCGCGGCCGCGGCCGACATCGTTCGCTCGGTGACTGCTAACCGGTCCTGACCCCACGGCAGGGGCATCAGGACAGGGTGCTCGACGCCCGCGTCGACGTAGGAACGAACGAAGGAAGTGACGCCGGCTGCCCCGCCGATGAAGTCGATCGCCTGGATCATGCGTTCCGAAATTGCAGCGAGCGCGCCATCACGATCGCCCGCAGCGTGTCGTGTTCGCAGTTCATCGACCTCATCGGCAAATCCTGCGGCCCGGAACATGTTGGCGTAGCCATCCGCCATGGCGTAGTTGAATAGATCTTTGCGTGCTGAGGTAGCCGAACGTTCGAGGTCGCCGACCGCCGCATGAACGTATGCGAATATCCTGGCGTTGCCGCCGGTACGTACGCGCTCAATCGACGTCGCCACATGAGCGACGGGGATGTAGTTCAACAGCACGCCGTCGGCGATCTCGCCAGCGAGGCGCAGCATCTGTGGATTCAGCGCTGCCATGACCAGCTTCGGTCGGCGCTCACCCAACCTCACGCCAAGTCGGAAGCGCTTCACCTGCCAGAAATCACCTTCGAAGGTCACTGATTCGCCGGACAGACATTCCCGCAGCAGCGCCACGTACTCGCGCATCATGGCAATGGGCCGGGCGGGCATCCGGTCTCCCGTCAGTACACCGTGCTGACGCAGGATGCCGGGTGCAGAGACGCCAATTCCGAGCCAGACCTCTGCTTCCGGACTCAACGCCTGCAACGAAGCGGCCGACATCGCTGCGAGAGGCGGCGTCCTGAGCTGAATGGGCACGATGCCAGTTCCCAGATCGAGCCTGGGGGCCACTGCGGATACCGCGCCGAGCAGCGTGAACGCATCCGTCGCAGTCGCCTCGACCGTCCACAGTGATCGGTAGCCTAATCGCGTTGCCAGTTTGGCAATGTCTATGATCGACCGGGGTCCCAGGACCGCGAGGCTGCCAAAGGTGACTCCAAGCGGTGTTCCGTCGTGTGTCATGTATCACCTACCACATCGAACGCTCCCCAGATTAGCCGTGCTCATGGCGCCAACACAATTTTTCCGAATACTTCCCGGTTCTCCATCAACCGTTCGGCTTCGTGTACGGCGTCGAGTGGCAGCACCTTGTCGATCACCGGGACCAATGACCCGTCCGCTGCGTACTCGAGCAGGGTCGTGATGTCGCTTCTGTGCCAGCCGTTGGAACCCATGAGGTTGTGCTCGAACGTCCAGACATAACGAACGTCGATGGCTTCGTCGAACCCTGCAGTCGCACCGCAGGTCACCAGGCGGGCGCCCCTCTTCATGCACCGGACCGAATCGGCCCACGTACCACCTCCGGTACAGTTGACCAACAGGTCCACTCCACCCTCGCCCGACACGCGCGGCTTGCCGACCAGATCCCAGGTCGCCTTGCGCATGTCCTGGGCAACGTAATTGATGCCGTGATCGGCGCCCAGGTCATTCAGCAGCTGCAGTTTCTCGGCACTCGAGGCACATGCGATGACCGTGGCGCCGACGCGTTTGGCCAGCAATACACATGCCGTGCCGACGCCGCCGCTGGCGCCCATCACCAGCACTACGTCTTCGGATGACACGCCCGCCCGGGTGACCATCATGCGGTGAGCCGTTGCGTACGCGAGCGGTATGCTGGCCGCCACCTCGAAACCCACGTCCTCGGGAATGGCCACCAACTGCGACACGTGCGCGACGCAGTACTCGGCGCGCCCGCCGTTCCAGCGCTCACCGATCATGCCCTTAGCGAGATAGAACGGATCGATCAACACGCGATCACCAATGCTGAATCCCTCCGCACCGACGCCGAGTTCCACCACCTCTCCTGCAATGTCCGACCCGGTCACCAACGGGAGCGGCAATTTGATCCCCGGCATGCCGCGGCGGGTGAAGATATCGTGGTAGTTCAACGAACAGGCTGCCACTTTGACTTTAGCCCACCCCTGCTCCACTTCGGGTTCGGGAAAGTCATTTTCCAGCAGGATGTTATCGATGGCACCGTGTGCTCTGACGACTGCGGCTCGCATAAGACAAATTCCACTCTATCGAAACGAACAGGCACACCTGGCGCAGACTAATACATAGACCCTGCATACCATGTGACGAACTCCTGCGCGTTGGGCATCTGCAACGCGTTGAGCGTCGGATCGACGACTACCTGAACCAAAGCCGGCTTGTTGGCGGCAAACGCTCGCTCTACCGCGCCACGAATGTCACCCGGCTTATCGACGTACTCGCCGTGCGCGCCGAAGCCTTCGGCGATACGGTCGAGCCTGATCTGCCCCCAGTCCACTTCCACTTCCTGGCCCTGCCCGAACTCCTGATAGAAGCCGGGTCGTTCCATTCCCCAGGCCGAGTCGGAACTGACGATGATGACCACCGGGAGCTCCTTGCGCACGGCCGTCTCGAGCTCGGAGATATGAAAGAGCAGGGCCGAGTCGCCCGTGATGAGGCACACCCTTCGGCTGCTGCCCACCGCAAGCTGGGCACCCAACGCATACGGCAAGCCGGTGCCGAGATGACCAAAGTGCAAGGTGCTGAGCTGATCGCGTGAGCGCATTTCATGGTAGTGCAGTTCGTATAGCGCCGTGCACCCGCCATCGCGCACCACTACCGCATCGTCAGGAACCACAGCGGTAGCTTCGCGAACCAGGTGTCCCGGGTGGATCGGCTGAACGTCCGTGGCCGAATCCCAGAGTGTCTGTCGGGCCGCCTGATGGGCCGCGCGCCATCCCTCGAGCTCGGCCACGACCCCGCGCTTCGGATGCTTGGCCAGAGCCTCCGCGAGTTGCGGCATCACGTCGCGCACGTCGCCGACCAGCGGAACGTCGATCGGTCGGTTGACACCTATGTTGCCTGGATTTCGCTCAACGTAGATCCACTTTCGGTCGGTGTTGCCGTTGGCCCAGTGACGCCCAACCCCGTAGTGCAGGTTTTCGCCGATGGCGGTCCCGAGTGCCAGCACGACATCGGCAGCGGCAATCGCGTCATTGGCAGCGGGCGATGAATAAAGCAGCACGCGTGGATCGGTATCCGGGACCACTCCTCGCGCCGCCCAAGTCGGAACGATGGGGCATTGCAACCGATCAAGCAGTGCATCAAGCGCTTCGAAGGCACGGGCATTACGCACGCCACATCCCACCAGCACGAGCGGACACTGCGCCTTGCTAAGCAGCTCAGCCGCTGCCGACACCGCACCAGGATCGGCCTGTTGGTGGATCAGGCGATAGGCTGCCGGCTCAGCGACAGGGCCCAGATCGACATCCGTGTTGCAGTGGTCGTTCGGGTACTCGATGTACACCGGCCCCGGTGTGCCCGACAACGCCTGTCGAAAGGCTTCGTGGAACACTTCGTCCACCTGGGATGCAAATTCGATGACTCCGACATACTTCACCGCAGCTTCGAAGAATCGTGACTGCGGTGTGTACTGAAACTTCGAGCGGCGCACCTGGGAATCGAGCTGTCGTCCCCTCTGGCCAGCAATGAATATCACCGGTGCGTTCTCTTTGGCGGCACAGATGGCGGCTGGCATCAGGTTTGCCACACCCGGGCCCTGGTTGCCAATAATGACCTGCGGCTTACCGGTCAGGCGCCACATGGCGTCGGCCATGAAGCCTCCGGCCGATTCATGATGGGGTGCGACCAGGCGCATTCCACGATCGGCGGCGACCCGATACATACGCTGAAAACCAGGGTCCGGAATGCCGAAGATGGTATCGATGCCTTCCGCCTGCAGCAGATCGACGATCCGCGCTGAAACGGTGTGATCGGTTCTGGACTCGGATTCTGCCATGGTCGGTCTCCCGGATGACGCAGCGACTGACGTTTTAAGAATAGCACCTCGCCGGAAGCTGGCGATCACAGACCCAGATCGGAAAGACCGGGATGGTCTTCGGGCCGCGGCCCTGGAGGCCAAAGGAACTTTCGTTCCGCTTCGTCGATGGGGAGATCGTTAATGCTGGCGATGCGGCGCGTCATCAGTCCGGATTCGGCGAACTCCCAGTTCTCGTTGCCGTAACAGCGGAACCATTGGCCCGATTCATCATGGCACTCATATGCAAAGCGAACCGCGATACGATCATCCGTGAATGCCCAGAGTTCCTTGATCAGTCGGTAGTCGTGTTCCTTCGACCATTTCCGGGTGAGGAATTCGGCGATCGCGCGCCGGCCGGACAAGAACTCGTCGCGATTGCGCCAGCTGCTGTCGGGCGTATAGGCGAGCGCAACGCGTACCGGATCCCTCGTGTTCCATGCATCTTCGGCGGCGCGGACCTTCACGCGCGCGCTCTCGGCATCGAACGGTGGCAACGGCGGTCTGGGTTCGTCCATGGTCACCCTCCTTCAGTGGTTAGTTGCAACATACTCCGATTGGGCGGTTTCGATTAAGATGGATTCGGTTCACTCAGCGTTGCTGAGGGATAACAACGGCGCACAAAACATGACCCTGAAACGCATACCGGCCACAGCACCGCTGCAGCAACAGCTCGACGCCTTCGACGAGGATGGTGGCGTCATCGTCGAAGGTCTCTTTCCGGCCGACACCATCGCCACAATGCGTGACGCAGTGCTCTCGGCTGCCGAATCCGTGGAACCCGGCTCGACCGATCAGGGACTCGGCGAGGCCGGAAGGACGTTCGATGGCGCACGCACGATTCGGTTCTCGAGTCTCGGCAAACTGTCACCGGCGTTTTTCGAGCTGCTCGACAACCCGCGTTATGCCCAGATTGCCGATTCCGTATTGTTGCCGAACTGCGGTTCCTACTGGGTGAATACCGGGCAGGTAATGCTCATCGGCCCCGGCGAGACGGCCCAGATGCTGCATCGGGATTGCCTGAATTGGGCGCAGCACTGCGCACCACTGTGGCCCGACTGCGCAGAGATTACCGTCAGCGCGATGATCGCACTGGACGAGGTCACCGAAGAACTGGGCGCCACTCGGGTCATCCCGGGCAGCCAGCGCTGGGCGGACTTCGCCGACTTCGGCGATCCAAGCCAGACGGTTGCCGCGGAACTCGAGCCGGGCGATGCGCTGGTGTACTCCGGCAAGGTCGTGCACGGCGGCGGCGCCAACCTCACCAGCGATCAGTGGCGCAACGCCATGCACATCAGTTTTGTCGTGGGTTGGCTGGTTCCGGAGGAGTCGAGCCCGCTCGACTACAGCGACGAAGAGCTGGAGAGTCAGTCGGCACGCGTCCAGCGTCTGCTGGGCCACCGCTCGTACGACCCGCAACCACACTTCGGCGGCGGCCTGTGGTTGCGTCAGGTCAGAAAGATCGAGGCTTGACCGGAACCACCGATATACTCGCGCGCTTCACACCAAAGCCGAAGGATGGACCCTTGCCGAAACTAGCATTGACGCTCGTGACCCTGGGTATGTTTGCGCTGAGCACGGCCGCCAGCGCTGATACGTTGCACCTGAAGAATGGATCGAAGGTGATCGGTGATCTGTTGAGCGCCAAAGACAACACCGTGGTATTCGAGACCCCCTTTGCGGGCAAGCTCACTATCAAACAGGAGAACATTGAACGGATCATCACCGACGAATCGGTGATCATCCTGTTGAAGGATGGGGCCGTCTATCGCGATCGACAGATCAACGCTTCGGGCCAAGAGCTGGTCGCGATTGCCCAGGGTGCAGACCCCGTCGTTTTTGCGATGCAGGATGTCAGGATGATCAATCCCGACCCCTGGCAGCTCGGCGAGGGCTTCAACTGGACCGGTAATTTCGACGCCGCGCTGGAATTAGAACGCGGCAACTCCGATTCGGACGAATGGCGCGTTCTCGGCAGATCGACCTGGCGAAGCCTGAAGAACCGCTACCGGATTGACGGCAACCTCGAGAAAGAGGAATCGAACAACATCGAGACCAAGGACAAATGGCAGATCGGCGGCAAGTACGATCGCTTTTTCTCGCAGAGTAAGGAAAACTACTACGGCGCGAGGGTGCGTTTCGAATACGACCAGTTCGTCGATCTCGATTTGCGTACGACCATCGGTGCATACCTCGGCCGCCAGTTCTTCGATTCGAGTTTGTTAGCTCTGCACGCCGAGCTGGGTCCTGTGTGGGTCGATGAGCAGTTCGACGAAGCCGAGGACAACGACTTTCCCGGCGCACTCTGGGAGATTGAGGCGACCAGCGATATCGTAGGCTTTGGCACCGAGCTCTACGTCTTTCACGATGGCACCCTGAATTTCGACTCAGCGGACGACCTCATCCTCAACATCAGAATCGGCATCAGAATGCCTCTGCTCTACGGGCTGCAGACCGGCCTCGAAGCAAAGTATGAGTACGACGGTGGTGCCGTGGAGGGCGTCGACGATCTGGATGAAACCTACAACTTCTTCGTCGGATATAGGTGGTAGGAGCTGGCTGTCTCAGCGCATGGCGCCCGGCATCCCGCCATCCACCACCATGATCTGCCCGGTGATGGAGGCAGAGGTGACAAACGTGAGCACCTGTTCCGCGATGTCCTCCAGCTGCCCGACGCGGCCCAGAACGGCCTGCTGCCGAGCGCCTGCCGCCACCGCCTCGGGCAGCCGGTTCGCCATCCGCGTGTTTTCGACGAGCCCGGGAGCCACGCAGTTGACCGCGACCTCCGGGGCCATTGCCACGGCCAGACAACGGGTCAGGTGATTCAGTCCTGCCTTGCTGGACGAATAGGCGATGCTGCTGCTTCCCGGACTGATTCCGCCGGCCGAGGAGATGTTTACAATGTGGCCGCCGCCGTCCGCTTTCAATAGCTTCGCGCTGGCACGCGCCAGCAGAAACGGCGCCCGCAGGTTGGTCTCCAGCACGCGGTCCCAGATCTCGGGAGTCAGTGCATCGAGATCCGGGAACGGGATGCCAATGTTCCAGGCGGCATTGTTGACCAGCACATCGAGTCGGCCGTGCGCGTCGGCCACGGCCTGGATACTCGCCTCGACCGCTTCCGGGTCGCGCTGATCGAGCTGCTGGATGCTTGCGCTGCCGCCCGCTCCGGTAATGTCGCCGGCCGTAACCGCCGCCGCTTCTTCGGCACCCACATAGGTGACCACGACGTGTGCTCCGGCAGCACCCAGCCGCCGGGCCACGGCACCACCGATATCGCCCGACCCCCCGGTCACCAGGGCCACCTTGTTTCGCAGTTCCATGGTCCCCTCCCCCCGATTAGTAGCGTGATGAGCCACGACAGGCCGTATCGAAACTGCAGCCTACCGTTCTGAATCGGCTAAGTCTTTTCGCGTGTCTAAACCGAGAGCAAGCTGGTTGTTCACTTCTGCAGCGAAAACCTCACTGTCGAGCAACGGCAAATCGAACTTCGACTCGAAAGATGATCCCAGCTGGTGCATGGTGAAGTCGGGCCTGGGAGGTAGCCGATCGGTCCACTCGACCCCAGCGCGATAAACGAACCAGATATCCCAGGCATAGATGCCATCGAGCCCCAGTACTTCATCGTACAAACGACCGATGATGCCGGAGTCCTCCCAGTAGTGCGTGGGATTGCCACCCGTGACCAGGCCCATGGTGGGTTGGACGTCAGCTTCGGTCGCACCCAACGTTGGAACATGCACGATGAGCGTTCTGAGGCGTGGGTCGCGGTTGCCGGCCAATAAATCGTCGTTGAGGTCTGACAGACCTCGAAGGCAGATGCCTCAGGTCGGTCCGACGATGAACAACAGCCTGACCTGATCGATCGCCGTGTTGAAATCAGTTTTCAACGCGGCCAGATCATCGCCCATGACGACGTAATCATCTGCCGCCGTAGCAATGATGGCTCCTGGCGTTGCCGGTGAGGTTGGGTCCCCACAACCAGCTAAAAGCAATGCGCACGTCAACAGTCGCACAGTCATCGCAGCCCCTCAGGGGTTGGATCAATCAGCAGCCACTGAAGGTCATCAGCGAAGAACGCGGCGACTGTAAGCGCCGCTGCCAGCCACAACGTCGTTTTGAGCCACACGGAGGGGCCGGCCGCACAGGTGCCGTCCTCGCAGATCCGCTGAGGCCTGTACACACGCCAGAACGCCCAGGCGATACCCAGGGCCGCCCCGGCCAGAATGTAGGGCCGCAGGAAATCAAACCGTGCCATCGTGATAGCCCCTGAGACGCCGAACACTGCAACCGCCCACGGACCGATACAGCACAGACCAATGAAGGAGGCGATTGCGCTGAGACCAATGGCACCTCCCGTCGTACCGGCTACTTTCGTTTGCTCTTCCATCTCCATTCAACTCCTAGCAGCGCCTGTCGCCGAGCTGGACCGGCGGACACGCCACGTCGCCATAGGAACAGAACACACAACAGTCACCTTGCAGCGGTCGAAGAAGCTCACCGCAGCCTTTGCAGTCATAGTAAAACTGGCAGGCGTCGGTCGGCATTTCTTCCTTCTCCGCGTGCCCACACTTAGGGCATACCAGCGTCGAGCAGCGTTCGATTGATTCACTCATGGCGTCATACTAATATCTGTAGTAACTACAGATACCAGGAGAAAGTCTCCCGTGTCGGACAATCGAGTCACCATCGGAAAAGTTGCCGCACGAACCGGCTGTCACATCGAGACGATCCGCTTCTACGAAAAGGAAGCCCTCTTGCCTCACCCGGACCGGTCGGCGGGCGGTCACCGGCTCTACAGTACCGAGCTGATCGAACGGTTGGTGTTCATCCGGCGTAGCCGTGAACTGGGTTTTTCGATGGTTGAGATCCGTCAGCTGTTGTCGCTGGTCGATGGTGAACAGGTCTCCTGCCAACGCGTGCAACACATCGCCGATGCGCATCTGCGAGATGTCCGAGCGAAGATTGCCGACCTTAAGAAAATGGAGCGGTCACTCGATGACCTTTCGAGTCAGTGCTCAGGCGACGACGTGCCGGATTGCCCGATAATTGAGGTGCTGCAGCACTAGGGTGGGGTGCCAGAGCATGGGTTCGATGGGACGTGATCGTGTTTAATGTAGCCTCATGTGCCACGTCGGGATAACCCATGTCGCTTCCAGAATCCTACGAAACCCTGCTGCTGGAGCGACCGGCAGACCACGTGCTCGTGGTCCGCTTGAATCGCCCCGAAGTATCCAATGCGCTGAATACTCAGATGGGTGCAGATCTGCTGTCCGTCTGGCAGTCTTTGTATGTGGACCCGGGCCAGGCCCGGTGCGTGATACTGACCGGCACAGGCGACAAAGCGTTCTGTGCGGGCGGCGACCTGAAAGAACGCAACAACATGACGAACGACGAGTGGCAGCAGCAGCACGCCCTGTTCGAGCAGGGTGTCATGGCGCTGATGGACTGTCCCTTACCGGTGATTGCAGCCGTCAACGGCGCCGCGTTCGGGGGTGGTTGCGAGTTCGCGGCAGCGGCGGACTTTGCGTATTGTTCATCCACCGCCCGGTTCGCGCTGACCGAGGTAAGCCTTGGCGTCATGCCTGGTGCGATGGGCACGCAGAACCTGCCGCGGGCCGTGGGTCTGCGCCGCGCGAAAGAGATCATTCTCACCGCGCAGCCGTTCTCCGCCGAACAGGCGTTGGCGTGGGGGATGGTCAACGCGGTGTTCGAACCCGATGCGCTGATGGCGCAGGCAGTCGAAACCGCAACCCGCATCGCGGGCAACGCGCCGCTGTCGACGCGCCAGGCTAAGAAGTCGGTGTCGATGTCAGCACAACTGGATTACCACACGGGCTACCAGTTCGAGATTGAGGCCTACAATCGTCTCGTGACGACACAAGATCGGCTGGAAGGGGTGCGTGCATTCAACGAGAAGCGCAAGCCTGTGTTCAAGGGTCAATAGCGAAAGGGGACTGTGTGTGAGTCAAATCAGTGTGGAACTCGGCGAAGACTATCCGGAGATCAGAACCCAGGTCGCCCGCATTTGCGCGGACTTCCCGGGCAGTTACTGGCAGGACCTGGATGAGAAGGCCGAGTACCCGCACAAATTTGTCGACGCCTTGACGGAGTCGGGCTACCTGGGTGCGCTCATCCCGGAGACCTACGGTGGCGCAGGGCTCCCGCTGCGCGCAGCCTCGGTGATCCTGGAGACCATCCACGCCAAAGGGTGCTCCGCCTCCGCCTGCCACGCTCAGATGTACATCATGGGTACCCTGCTGCGCCATGGGTCCGACGACCAGAAAGCCTACTACCTGCCAAAAATCGCGACCGGCGAGCTACGCCTGCAGGCCTTCGGGGTGACCGAGCCGACCACCGGGTCGGACACCACACAGCTGAAGACCCGGGCCGAGCGCAAAGGCGACCACTATGTGGTGAACGGGCAGAAGATCTGGACATCGCGCGCCTTGCAGTCCGACTTATTGCTGTTGTTGGCGCGTACCACACCGGCCGATCAGGTCGAGCGTCGCACCGAGGGCCTATCGGTTTTCCTGGTCGATCTACGCGAGGTGCGTGGCAAAGGCTGCGACATCCGCCCCATTGCGACGATGATCAACCACAGCACCAACGAGATGTTCTTCGACAACATGACGATTCCCGCCGATTCCCTGATCGGGGAGGAAGGTCGGGGCTTCCGGTACATCCTCGATGGCATGAATGCGGAGCGCATATTGATCGCGTCGGAAGCGCTGGGCGATGGCCGCTACTTCGTGGAACGCGCGGTGGACTACGCGAACGAGCGCAACGTGTTCGGAGCACCGATCGGCAAGTACCAGGGCATCGGTCACCCGATCGCTCGCGCCTATGCCGAGTTGGAAGCTGCCGATCTCATGATCCGAAAAGGGGCGGCCACGTTTGACGCGGGCGAAGACTGCGGTGAAGCCGCCAACATCGCGAAGTTGCTGGCGTCCGAAGCCGCGTGGCACGCCGCCGATACGTGCTTTCAAACCTTTGGTGGCTTCGCCTTCGCCAAGGAATACCACATCGAGCGCAAGTGGCGGGAGTGCCGCTTGTTCCAGACCGCGCCCATTTCGACGAACATGATCCTCAATTTCGTTGCCCAGAACGTGCTCGGACTGCCGCGTTCGTACTAGGGCCCGTCTCCCGCTAGTCGCCTTTGTGGATGTCGTCCACCCACAACACTTCTTCGGGCGGCTCGATCGGTTCGATATCGAGGTTTACGACCACTGGAATCTGACCGCTGCGCACCAGCACGCACTCCAGCGGCTCGCCGGCGAGCGCATTGATTTCCTGGTGCGGAACGTACGGCGGCACGTAGATGAAGTCCCCGGGCCCGGCTTCCGCCACGTATTCGAGCTGTTCTCCCCAGCGCATCCGAGCCCTTCCTTTGACGATGTAGATGACGCTCTCGACGTGTCCGTGGTGGTGCGCACCGGTTTTTGCATTCGGCTCAATGACGACCGTACCGGCCCACAGTTTCTCCGCCCCGACGCGCGCGTTGTTGATGGCAGCCGCCCGCTGCATGCCGGGCGTCTGGGGCGTATTGCTGTCCAGCTGATCGCCAGGAATGACCTGTACCCCGTTGTTCCGCCAGTCGTGGTCCGCCATGGTCTGCAGAATCGCTATCCGATGTGCTGACCTATCATACCAATGCCATGATATGCAGTTTAGGGAGACCCAGGGAATGACCGACCGGGATGTCCTGATCGTCGGCGGTGGCATCGGCGGGGTTACCGCAGCACTCTGCCTCGCCCGGGAAGGATTCAACGCCCGTGTGTTCGAACAGGCACCGGAGTTCGGCGAGGTGGGTGCCGGGATCCAGCTGGCGCCCAATTGCACCCGCGTATTGCACGCATTGGGCCTGGAAGAGGCGCTCCGCCGCGTCGCGTTCCTGCCGGAAGGCGGCGAGATGCGCGCCTGGGACAGCGGCAAAGTAATCTCGTACAGTCCGCTGGGTCAACAGATCGTCGATACCTACGGTTTTCCCTACTACCACGTGCATCGAGCCGACGTCATGCAGGTTCTCGTGGACGCCGCCAACGCCGAACCCAATATCGAACTTCTGGCCGATTCCCGGATAGAGCACATCGAACGTCGCGACGACGGCGTGACGCTCGACGTCGGAGGCCGGAGGTACGACGGCTCCCTGCTGATCGGCGCAGACGGGATTCACTCGGTGGTCCGGGCCGAACTGTTCGGCCCCGAAACCCCCACCTTCACCGGCACCGTCGCGTGGCGCGCCCTGGTACCGGCGGACCAACTCCCCGATGGTCTGGTGCGGCCCGTCGCGTCGGCCTGGTGGGGCCCGCGCAAACATTTCGTGCATTACTACGTACGCTCGGGCGAGCTGGTCAACTGTGTCTGTGTGGTCGAGAAAGAGGGCTGGGAAGTCGAGTCCTGGAACGAGCGGGGCGATCGCACCGAACTCAAACAGGATTTCGCGGGCTGGCACGAAACCATACAGGTGTTGATCGACAACATGGACCCCAACGCCTGCTTCAAGTGGGCGTTGTTCGATCGGCCGCCCATGTCGCGGTGGAGCGATGGCCGGGTGACCCTGCTGGGTGATGCTTGTCACCCCACCCTGCCGTTCATGGCACAGGGCGCCGCGATGGCCATCGAGGACGGCGCGGTTCTCGCCGGCTGCATTGCCAGACACAACGACATGGCCGCAAGCCTCCAACAGTATGAGTCGCTGCGCCAGGTGCGCACCGCCGGCGTCCAGAACGGCTCGCGCCGCAACGCCCGGGTGTTCCACATGTCCGGCGTCAAAGCCTGGCTGCGCAATCGCGCCATCGGCAAACGACCCAGCGCAGTCATGGGGCGCCTGTACCGTTACAATGCGTTAGACGTGGGGCGCCAAAATCCTGCAGACCAACCGGGAGACCGAGCATGAACAAAGTGGACGGGTTACATCATCTGGCGATCTGTACCGCCGACATGAAATCGCAAATCGAGTTTTTCACCGACAAGCTGGGGATGGAACTGGTCGCGTTGTACTGGATGCACGGGGTGGAGAACACCTGGCACGGATTTCTGCGGCTGAACGACGAGAGCGCCGTTGCCTTCGTCAGCAATCCGGACATCGGGAAGATTCCGGTGACGCTCGGCGAGAGCCACGCGGGCAACCCGGGCGCGAACTGCGCGGCCGGGGTAGCCCAGCACATCGCATTCCGGGTCAAAGACCACAATGAGCTGCTGGCCATGCGCGACCGGTTGCGTTCCAAGGGCGTGCCGGTGCTCGGCCCCATGGATCACGGAATGTGCTGCTCGATCTACTTCGCAGGTCCCGAAAACCTGTCACTCGAGTTGTCGTGGTCCGCCGAAGCCATAGACGCCAACGCCTGGATCGATCCCGAGGTCGTCGCCCTGGCCGGGATCAACGCGGTCGAACTCGCTCGCTACAAGCAATCGTCGGACTATGCGGGTGAAGGGGGCGCTGTGGCACAACCGGGCCCCGATGCGCCGGGACCCCATATGAGCAACTACGCCGAGGGTCAGTACGAGCTGGTCATAGGCCTGTCGGATGAGGCCATCTGGGACGCCAGCGAGAACGTACCGCCAGTGAAGGCCGCCTGACAGCTTATCCCGGCCGCGCATGCTCCTGCAGAAACCCCCGGATCGCCTCAAGCGTCCCAGGCAACTTCTCCTCGACGCGTGCATCTATGTCCAGGCAGCGGGCATTGGGCACCTCTGCACAAATGGTCTGCGCCAGCCCCGTGGGGTGGCATAGATCGCGGCCCGGCAATACCAGCAGCGGCGCGTTGATGCGCTCGAGTGCCACATCGTTTACCGAAAAGCACCGCTGCCCCCAGGGCCAGACGCCGTCGCGAAAATCGACCACAAGCGCGATGTAGGTTTCCCGTCCCAGCGAGCGAAGCGCGTCTCGAAACGCCGGGTCGCTGTGCAGACGCTCCGCCCACGGTCCCGCGGCGGGGTTGTCGAT
>SMWF01000008.1 GCA_004357385.1 Gammaproteobacteria bacterium
CGACTGCCGCCCGATCCGACCAGCAGCATGCCACCCTGGCAGAAGTCGCGGATGGAGCACAGCCAGGAACGGCCCTGCTGCGGATGCACCAGAGCGCCCAGTGAAATTGGTTGTCGCGCAAAATCTCGCCGGTCCACGTCCTTTCTACTCCGGCTTCCTACGGGAAACGTGCAATCAGTTCAGCATGAACAGATGTCGGCGAGCGTACCCGATTCAAGAGGCCAGATCATGCCGAGTGGCGCGAGGTATGCCCGGCGTCTCACTTTCGGTGGCGACTATGACACGATTTCGGCCCTGATTCTTCGCTGCGTACATCGCAGCATCCGCTCGATCGAGCAATTGCTCGATTTCTTCGCCACCGCCGTACATGGCAATGCCTACCGATGCGGTCACCGAAAATCCCAGATCAGACGGATCGATGGCCATTACCTGGGTCTGCTGGCGAAGCCGATTTGCCACCATCTCCGCATCATTCAACGACGCATTGATCAGCACCATGACAAACTCTTCACCACCGATGCGCGCGACGAAATCCTCTTCGCGCACGACCTTCATGGCAATCTCGGCAAACTCCTTGAGCACCTCGTCGCCCCGCGTATGGCCGAACTTGTCATTGACTCGTTTGAAATGATCGAGATCAACGAAGCAAAGGGTGAAGCCCAGGGCGTCCCGATCAGCCAGTGCTTTCTGCCGGACCAGGTACTCCATCAGCTGGCGACGGTTATACAGCCCAGTAAGGTCATCACGCATTGCGAGCTCGTGGAGCCGTTCGAGCGTGTCTTCGAGTTCCCGCGTGCGCCGGGTCAGCGCGGTACGCAATTGCGCGACCTCGCCCGAAATCAACACCGCCGCGCCCAGCGCTAAGGTATAGCCGATCCAGATCAGAAACTCGTAGCGTGGGTCGTGAACGGCGCCGGTGTTAAGGCGCCAGGCGAGCACCAGGCTGTAGGTAATCCAGCCTGCGGAAGCGATCCACAGGACCTGCTGGCGGCGCAGGTGCAGGGCAAAGAACTGCAGGCTCAGCAGTGTGGTGACCAGCAACATCACGCGCATCACGTCCGTCACCAGCAATGCTGTTGCGATGAGGGCCAGGTTCGCCCAGACGCCTTGTGCGACGCCGAGGATCGAGGTATCGACGCGACGGCCGATATCCGCGGCGAACGATCCGCCCATGAGAATCAATCCGGTCAAGCCAACCGCCGCCACGAGCACAGCGCCTGCCTGCGTTTGCTCGAGCACCCGGAACTGCACGCTGCCCCAGCAGAACAGGGAATAAACCGCGATCGCCGCGGCCATCGCGAAGGTGCGCCGCAGACGCCGCATCTGTGGGTAGCGCATGTGGGTCATGCAGCCGTCATCGCGGACAAGGAGCCAGAGGAGCCTCATTCTAAGCGAGCCCGACGCCAGCTGATGTATTCCCAGCCCGACGCCTTGTAACAGTTTTGTAACTCCTGGGGGCTCCTGGGGGCTCCTGGGGGCTCCTGGGGGAAAGGAGGCAAGGGGAAAGGGCGGCCACGGGCCCATCAGCCCACCGCACGGCCCAGCGTTCGGGCGACCGCCGCGTGCCAACCACTCAACAGCTGCTCCCGGGCCGCATCGCCAAGCGCCGGTTCGAAGCGTCGGTCCAACTCCCACAAAGACCCAGCCGCCGCCAGGGTCGGCAGGGCGCCTGCCCCAAGCAGAGCGAGCATGGCCGCACCCAAGGCGGTCGTCTCGGTGTTGGCGGGGCGTTGCACCGAAATCTGACACAGATCAGCCAGGTGCTGGCACAACCAATCGTTCGCCACCATGCCCCCATCGACGCGCATGTCGGTAACGCGGGCTCCGTCGCGGGCGAACGCGCCCAGCAGGTCCGCGCTCTGGTAGGCAACACTTGCCAAAAACGCGGTGACCAGCTGATCCGCGCTGGTGTCCAGTGTCAATCCGCAGATGAGGCCGCGCGCCTCTGGATTCCAGTGCGGCGCTCCGAGGCCCGTGAAAGCAGGCACCGCATACACGCCACCCGTGTCCCCATTACAACGGCGCGCCGCGGCTTCGGTGTCCGCCGCGCTGCCGATCAATCCCAGTTGATCGCGCAGCCACTTCACCGCGACACCGGCAACGAAGATGCTGCCTTCCAGCGCAAAGCAGGTCTCTCCGCTCAACCGGTAGGCAACCGTCGTCAGCAACCCCTCGGCTGACTTTATCTGCCTGGGCCCGGTGTTGCTGATCAGAAAGCACCCGGTTCCATAGGTGCTCTTGCTCATGCCGACCTCGAAGCAACCCTGGCCGATCAACGCGGCCTGCTGATCACCCGCAACACCGAGGATCGGAACTGCGGCACCGAACCACTCGGCGTCGCAACATCCGAAGTCAGCACAGCTGTCCATTACTTCCGGCAGCATCGATTCGGGAATGGCGAAGTACTCGAGCAACTCCTCGTCCCAGCGCTGCTGCGCGAGATTGAACAGCTGTGTGCGCGACGCGTTGCTGGCATCGGTGCGATGCGCCTTGCCCCCACTGAGGCGCCAGATCAAAAAGCAATCCACCGTCCCGAACAGAAGCTTTCCCGCGTCGGCCCGGGCGCGCGCGCCCGCGACGTTGTCCAGAATCCAGGCGAGCTTGGTACCCGAGAAATAGGGATCGATGACCAGGCCGGTCTTCTCGGTAATTCGTTCCGCCATGCCATCGCGACGGATCTCCTCGCAGCGCGGTGCTGTGCGGCGATCCTGCCAGCCGATCGCATTCGTCACGGGCGCGCCGGACTCCCGGTCCCAGACCAGCGTGGTCTCGCGCTGGTTGGTGATGCCGATGCCTAGCAGCTGATCAGCGCGCAAGCCGCTGGCGGCCAGCGCATCCCGGCCTGCTGCCAGAGTCGTCTGCCAGAGTGTCTCGGGATCCTGCTCCACCCAGCCGTCGCGAGGAAACTGCTGATCGAACTCGTGCTGGACCGCGCTCAGCGCCTGACCCTGAGCATCGAAAATGATCGCGCGCGAACTGGACGTGCCCTGGTCGAGCGCCATGACGTAGCTCATTGCACGCGATTTCCGGACCCATTCATGACCACAATATATAGTGGTAGGGAAATCGGCAAGAAATTGCGCAGCTGCGATACGCCTACGGACCTAGCGACGACGCTTCCACCGCCCATCGACCGCCCTTCCACCGGCTTTCCACTGCCCTTCCACATGGTTTCCACCGGCTTTCCACTGCGACCCCACAGAACAAACACGCTCACCCCACAGGTTTTCCACGGTCTTTACCTTGCATTCGATTGATAGCCGCATTATCGTTGAACGCCTCCGCCATCAAACCCAACATATGGGGTCTAGGGGCCCAAATTGGCCCCTAAATGCCCAGTTCTTGGGGTATGGGAGGACAGGGCTCAGGCGCACTCTGGCGCACTCTGGCGCAATAAGAGGGCTTGGGAGTCGGGTCTGAGCGTGCGTTTCTGTTGCCGCGAAAGACCACAGAACGTCGCAGACGGTCGGCTAAACAGTAGCGCAGCGCGGAAGATTTCGGGGAGAAGCACAGCGACTGACGCAGTGTCGCAACGCGCTTCAGCAGAACCTGCGACACGCATGTTCGAGGCATCAATGGTCTCAGACGGCAGGAATGGGGAATCTGGCCAACCACAAGGTCTTGTGTTTCCCTTTGACCTGCGCCGCGGTGCGAACGACAGTATTCGACCCCACGAATCGAACAGCATCAGAAGCCGCGAAAGGGGTTTCTGGAGAACATCCGTCGCCGCCGACCCAGCAGCCAGCGGTGCACAACAACCATAACCGGGGAGACGAACAGCGTATGCAACCGGAGTCGACAGACAACACCACCTCGCCGGGCGGTCAGCCCGCCGGCGAACCCCCGGCGCAACCGCCTCAGACACGCGAGCCTTCGCCGGCACTGAAAGCCACGGCGCCCGGCCAGTTGAAGGTCATCAAGCGCAATGGTCACGTCGTGGCCTACGACGACAGCAAGATCGCCATCGCCATGACCAAAGCGTTTCTCGCGGTTGAGGGCGGAACGGCGGCCGCGTCGCCGCGCGTCCGCGAGCTGGTGGCGAACCTGGTCGACCAGGTGAGTGCAACATTTGCACGCCGGTTACCGTCCGGAGGAACCCTGCACATCGAAGAGATTCAGGATCAGGTCGAACTGTGCCTGATGCGCTCCGGGGAGCAGAAAGTTGCGCGCGACTATGTCCTGTATCGCGACGAGCGCGCGCGACTGCGCGCGGAGAAGGCTCCGGCACCTTCCGCGGCAACGCCCGCCGACCACCTGATGGTGACCCTCGCCAACGGCAGTCGTGCACCACTCGACATGCAGCGTTTGACCCGGATCGTATCGGAAGCTTGCGAAGATTTGGGCGATGTCGATGACCAACGCATCATCCGCGAAGCGCTGGTGAACATGTACGACGGCATATCGGAGGCGGACGTCGCGACCTCGGTACTGATTACGGCGCGCACCCTGGTGGAAGAAGAACCGAATTACACCTATGTGAGCGCCCGGCTGCTGCTCGATCAGTTGCGAACCGAAGCCCTGACTTTCCTGGGCGTGCAAGCGCCGTCCGCGCCCCCCGGCGACTACCGCGCCACGCAATCGCAAATGGATGCAGTGTATCCGTTGGCGCTCAGGGCGTTCATCGAACGCGGCAATCTATTGGAACTGCTCTCGCCGGAACTCCTGAAGTTCGATCTCGAGGTGCTGGCGGGCGCACTGCAACCGGAGCGGGATCTGCAATTCAACTACCTCGGATTGCAGACGTTGTACGACCGCTATTTCATCCACAGTCGCGACACCCGTTTCGAATTGCCGCAGATATTTTTCATGCGCGTTGCCATGGGTCTCGCACTGGAAGAAGACCAACCGACGACGCGCGCGATTGAGTTCTACAATCTGCTGTCGTCCTTCGATTACTTGAGTTCCACGCCGACCCTGTTCAACGCCGGGACGCTGCGCTCGCAACTCTCCTCCTGTTTCCTGACCACTGTCGCAGACGACCTGGACGGGATTTACGGTGCCATTCACGACAACGCCATGCTCTCGAAGTGGGCCGGCGGCCTGGGCAACGACTGGACCCCGGTACGGGCACTGGGCGCGTACATCAAGGGAACCAACGGCAAGTCACAAGGCGTCGTGCCGTTTCTCAAGGTGGTCAACGACACTGCGGTCGCGGTGAACCAGGGGGGCAAGCGCAAGGGGGCCGTCTGCTCGTACCTCGAAACCTGGCACCTGGACATCGAAGAGTTCCTGGAACTGCGCAAGAATACCGGCGACGACCGGCGTCGCACCCACGATATGAACACGGCCAACTGGGTACCGGACCTGTTCATGAAACGGGTGTTCAACGATGAGCACTGGACCTTGTTCTCGCCGAACGAAGTGCCGGACCTGCACGATTTGTACGGCCAACCGTTCGAGATTCGCTACTGCGAGTACGAGCGCAAGACGCAAGCCGGCGAGCTGCCGCTATTCAAACGCATCAAGGCCCGGGATCTATGGCGCAAGATGTTGTCGATGCTGTTCGAAACCGGCCACCCCTGGATCACGTTCAAGGACAGCTGCAATATCCGCTCGCCACAACAGCACACCGGCGTTATTCACTCGTCGAACCTGTGCACGGAGATCACGCTGAACACGTCGCGCGACGAAATCGCAGTGTGCAACCTGGGCTCGGTCAACCTGGCCCGACACGTCGATGCAAACGGGCTCGACACGGACAAGCTGCGCCGCACCGTGCGCACCGCCTTGCGCATGCTCGATAACGTCATCGACATCAACTACTACTCGGTGCCCCAGGCGCGCTCATCGAACATGCGGCACCGACCGGTTGGGCTCGGCATCATGGGATTTCAGGATGCACTGTACAAACTTCGCACCAGCTACAGCTCGGATGCCGCAGTGGAGTTCGCCGATCGATCGACGGAAGCGTTGAGCTACTACGCCATCGAAGCGTCGAGCGATCTGGCCCGGGAACGCGGCAGCTATACCAGCTTCGAGGGCTCGCTGTGGAGCCGGGGGATCATGCCCATCGACTCACTGGCCGTGCTGCAGGATGCGCGCGGAGTGGAGTTTCTGGACTGCGATTTCAGCACCCGCCTCGACTGGGACGCGCTGCGCGGCAAGGTGAAAGCCGACGGTATGCGCAACTCCAACGTCATGGCAATTGCGCCGACCGCAACGATCGCGAACATCATCGGTGTGACGCAATCGATAGAGCCGACGTATCAGAACCTGTACGTCAAGTCGAACCTGTCGGGCGAATTCACGGTGGTAAACCCTTACATGGTCCACGACCTCAAAGCGCTGGGCATCTGGGACAAGGTCATGATCAACGACCTCAAGTACTACGATGGTAGCCTCAGCGCGATCGATCGGGTGCCCGAGGAACTGAAGCGACTCTACGCCACTGCGTTTGAGGTCGAACCGCGCTGGCTGGTCGACGCGGCCAGCCGCCGTCAGAAGTGGCTCGACCAGGCGCAGTCACTGAACCTCTACATCGCCGGAGCCTCAGGGAAGAAGCTCGACATCACCTATCGCATGGCCTGGTTGCGTGGCCTGAAAACCACCTATTACCTGCGCGCCCTGAGCGCAACCAGCACTGAGAAGTCGACCATCGATCGCGGCACACTGAATGCCGTCGAAGCGGTGACCGGCAACACGCCAATACAAACCGCAGCGGATGCCGCCAGTTCGCTGCCAGGCGTCGACGACATCGTCGGCGGAGCCGCCGCCGCTGTGCCGCTGGCATGCTCCATCGACGAACCCGACTGCGAAGCCTGCCAGTAAACCGGATTCATCGAGGAACGTATCGAAATGTTGAACTGGAACGACTACGACGACGCAGATCCGGCAGTTTCGATGCCGATCCCGCCGCCGCTCGAGACATCGGATGCCGCCTCCGAACGAATGGACTCCAGGTCAATGGAGTCAGTGCCTGATCCGAAGCTCGAGGAGCGTGAGGATACAGTAACGCTGGAGGTCCGTGAGGTGGTGCTGCCTCCCATACGGGAACAGCCGCTCGATATCGACCCCGGCATGAGTCTCGAGCGTGCCCAGGCGGCGGTTGCCACGCTGGAACCAAGTGCCGAGTTTCGAGACGACGAGACCCGTCGCGTAACCGTGGATCAGAAACAGATGATCAACTGTCGCGCCGACCTCAACCAGCTGGTGCCGTTCAAGTACGACTGGGCCTGGCAGAAGTATCTCGACGGCTGCGCAAATCACTGGATGCCGCAGGAAGTCAACATGACCGCGGATATCGCGCTGTGGAAGACCGAAGAGGGCCTAAGCGACGACGAACGCTTGATCGTCAAGCGCAGTCTCGGCTTCTTTTCCACAGCCGACTCCCTGGTGGCGAACAATCTGGTGCTGGCAATCTACCGACTTATTACCAATCCGGAATGCCGCCAGTACATATTGCGTCAGGCCTTTGAAGAAGCAATACATACCCACGCCTATCAGTACGTGATCGAATCACTGGGCATGGACGAAGGCGAGATTTTCAACATGTACCACGAGGTACCCACGGTGGCACGCAAAGCCTCCTGGGCTTTGAAGTACACCCGCGAACTATCGGATCCGACGTTCACCACCGGCACGCGCAAAGCTGATCAAACCCTGCTGAAGAACCTGATCGCCTACTACTGCGTGCTGGAGGGAGTGTTCTTTTACTGCGGATTCACGCAGATCCTGTCGATGGGACGCCGCAACAAAATGACCGGCACCTCGGAGCAGTTTCAGTACATCCTGCGCGACGAATCCATGCACGTGAACTTCGGGATCGACGTGATCAATCAGATCAAGCTCGAGAACCCGGAATTGTGGGATCAAGACATGCAGGATCTTGGCACGCAAATGATCCTCGAAGGTACCGAGCTCGAAATCAGCTACGCTCGTGACACCATGCCACGCGGCGTGTTGGGGATGAACGCCAACATGATGGCCGAGTATCTGAAATTCATCGCCAACCGGCGCCTGGCACAGATCGGCTTAGCCGAACAATTCCCCGGAGTGAAGAATCCGTTCCCCTGGATGTCGGAGATCATGGACTTGAAGAAGGAGAAAAACTTCTTCGAGACCCGTGTGACGGAGTACCAGACGGGCGGAGCCCTGTCCTGGGATTGATCAAGCCCGGCGATACTCGACGACCGTGATGACGTTTCCGGAGGGGTCCTTGAAGTGGGTCAGCAGTGCGCCCCAGGGTTGTTTCTGCGGCGTGTGTAGAAACTCGACGCCGTCGTCGATTAGCCGCTGATATTCTGCGGCGAGGTCCTCGGTTGCGAGCGAGATCCCGGTGAATCGCCCGACCAGCGCCCCATGCTCATCGCCACCGGGTTCCAGCATCAAGGTGACCGACCCCGCCATGAATCCGGCATAAGGCGGAGCCTCACTGAGGAACGCCAATGGCAGCCCGATCACGTCGCGATAGAAGGCAACGGCTCCGCGCCAGTCGTCAACGAAGATCCGAACGTTGGAGATGCCGCTGAACATGAGGCCGCCCGACAGTTGAAACACGCACCATAACCGTAGCCACCCGACAGGCCAACTCCTCGGCCGCGATCAGCTCAGCGTTTCGAGCATCCCGCGCAGCGCCGCGATGAAGGCCATCGGCTGGTCGAGAAACAGGTGATGTTGCGCGTCCGCGAGCGCCACAGCCGGAAACTCCTGCGGGATCAACCTTCGCATGTAGGCCAGTGTCTGCTCACTGAACAATTCGCTGTCGGCACCGTAGATTACCCCCAGTGGAAGACTCAGGGCCGCGTAATCCTCGGGATAGCGCTCCCCGCCTTTCATGGTCGCTGGCAGATCGTCGTCGAATTTCCACGCGTAGCCCCCATCGATCGGTAACACCGAGTTGCGCGCGATGTATTCCAGAACGTAGGCGTTCTCGCACGACTGCGGCGGTTGTAATCGGAATCGCGCCTGGGCGGTCGCCTTATCGGGGTAGAGCTTGGGCCGCCCACCCATCGGCGGAAGCTCGGGAATCGGCTCGTCCGGATCGCGGATCCCCGAGTCCAGCAGCACCAGCGCACCGAATCGATCCGGATACAGGTTCGCCGCTTTGACTGCCATGTTGCCACCAAAACTGTGAGCCGCAATGACGACATGGTTGTCGAACTCACATGCATCACAGACCGCCACGATCTCCTGGGCGAAGGTGTCCGCATCGTAGACATAGCGATAGTCGGAATCGCCCATCCCGGTGAGGTCCAGGGCGGCGACGTCACAGCGGTCCGTCAACTGGGGAGCGATGAAATCCCACCAGTGGGAATGGGCATACATCCCATGTATCAGCAACAGTGGGGGTTTTCCGGGGGTACCCCAGCGACGATAGACCACATCGCACTCATCCACCTCCACCCGGTGCTCGGTGGCTGGCGTTTCGACCGCTTCCCAGAACCAATCGGGAATGCTCGTCTCGCGCTCTCCTCGATCCCAGCGGCTCATGACGTCATAGGCTTCCGAAACGCTTCAGGTGATGATCGACATTGCCGAACATGGTGTCGATCATGGTGAGGCGCTTGAAGTAGTGACCGATGTTGAGTTCCTCGGTCATGCCCATCCCGCCATGCAGTTGCACCGCATTCTGGCCGACGAAACGTCCCGACTTGCCCACCTGAACTTTGAACGCCGAGACCGCTTTGGCGGCCTCATCACCATAACCTTCATCGAGGCGCATCGCCGCCATGTACATCAGCGACTTCGCCTGCTCGTACTCCATGAACATGTCGACCATGCGATGCTGGAGCACCTGAAATTTGCCGATGGGCTGCCCGAACTGCTCACGGGTCTTGCAGTATTCCACGGTATCCTTGTACAGCACTTCCATCGAACCCACCGCTTCCGCGCCGATCGCGAGAATTGCGCCATCGACCACCTCGTCGATGATCGGCAGGCCGCCGCCAAGCTCCCCGATCAAGGCATCCGCCGTCAGCTTTACGTTTTCCAGGGTGATCTCCGACGCTCGCAGGGCATCCACCGTGGGATAGTCCCGCCGGCTGATTCCCTCCGCGCTGGCATCGACCAGGAACAGAGAAACGCCCTCGGTATCGCGTTGTCCGCCGGAGGTGCGCGCCGAGATCACGAGCAGGTCTGCCGCCGGCCCATTGATGACCACGGCCTTGTACCCATTCAACGTATAGCCATCGCCGGCCGCCTCAGCCGTGGTGGTCAGATCAGCGAAATTGAACCGGCCCTGGGGTTCGGCAAAGGCGAAGGCGCCCTGCACGCTACCGTCGATGATCCCCGTCAGATACTTGTGTTTCTGCTCGGCCGATCCGGCAACCTTCAGAAAGCCACCCGCCAGCAGCACCGTCGGAACGTAAGGTTCAACCACCAGCCCCTTGCCGAACTGTTCGGCCAGCAGCATCGTATCGACGGCGCCACCCCCGAACCCCCCGTCGGCCTCCGCGAATGGCACGCCGAGCCAGCCGAGTTCCGCAAAGGTCTTCCAGTTTTCCGCACTGAAACCCGCGTCCAGCGCGGCTACTTTCTGCCGTTGTTCGAAGCCGTAGTCATTCTGGATGAACCGTTCGACGCTGTCCTTCAGCATGCTCTGTTCATCGGAAAATGAAAAATCCATCAACTAGTCCCCAACTAAAATCCGAGCACCGCCTTGGCGATGATGTTCTTCTGAATCTCGTTCGAGCCGCCGAGTATTGAGGCGGCCCGGCCGTACAGCATACGCCGCAGCGAGTCGAGGGCACCGTCCGGTCCCACCGGCCCTTCGTTGCCCAGCAACAGATCGTCCGGATAGGGTAATCCGTAGTATCCCAGCGCCTCGATCTGCAGGTCCGCTATGCGCTGACGCAGCTCAGTGCCTTTGATTTTGAGTATCGACGACTCCGGCCCGGGCGCGCCCCCTTCCTGCACCGTCGCCAGCGTACGCAGCTCCGTCATCTCCAGGGCCATCAGTTCGATTTCGACTTCCTGGAGTTTGCGCTGAAACACCGCATCTTCGGCCAGTGCTCCGTCCTGTTCACACGCTGCCATCTGCTTGAGCTTCCCCAGCCGAACCTGCGAGGTGGCAATGCCCGCAATTCCGGTGCGCTCGTGGGTCAGAAGCCCTTTGGCGTACGTCCAACCGTGGTTCTCTTCTCCAATCAGATTCGCAACCGGGACCCGCACGTCGGTGAGGGTCACCGAGTTGACCGAATGCTGATCGCCCAGAAGCAGAATCGGATGCACCTCGATGCCAGGGGACGCCATGTCGATGAGCAGGAAACTGATGCCCTGCTGCCGTCGCTCGGTGGTCGTATTGGTGCGCACGAGGCAAAACATCCAGTCTGCAACGTGCGCCTCGGTGGTCCAGGTTTTTGCCCCGTTGACGACGTAATGATCTCCGTCCCGCACTGCGCGTGTCCGCAGCGACGCGAGGTCCGAACCCGCGCCCGGCTCGGAGTAACCCTGGCACCACTGCACCCGGGCCTCGCGAATGGGGGGTAGAAACTTCGCCTGTTGTGCGGTACTGCCCCAGGCGTAAATCACCGGCGCCAGCATCCGAGCGCCAAAGGCACTCATCACCGGACACTCGGCGCGGGTCGTTTCCCGGTCCCAGATGTAATGCTGGGTGGGTGTCCACCCGGTGCCACCGTGTGCCACCGGCCAGTTCGGCACCGACCAGCCACGTGCGCACAGTGCGTCGTACCAATGCTGCTCAGCAACGCTGCGCCGCCCCGGCGGATGGGCCATCGCGCCGCCCACCTCTCTGGCGCCCTCGGGCCAATGCGCGTCGATGAACTCGCGCACATCGATCTGAAACGCCCGTTCGGCGTCGTCCAGTCCCAGGTTCATGTTCGGGTCCGTCCCAAGGCCGTCGCGCTGCGAATTGCACCACGCCTGCCCCAAGTGTCAAGGGTAAGCCGGGAACGACAGGGGGGCGCGCGCCGCTGCGCATCGTGGCCGGAAAAAAGGCCTGAAAATGGTATGCGCTCGAAGAACCAGTTACAAGGCAAGCCGGGGGTTTCCAGTACGGCATGGCATCCGAGCGCAAAGGAAGGCAACATTAGCCCTGCATTTGCCACTGCGTCGTGCCAGAGCGTGCTTGGGGCGCCGTTGCATCAAAACGAACTCCACGGAGCTTGCGCCGACTATGAGCTATCAAGAGATTCTCTACGACGTTACCGGCGGCGTGCTGACGATCACTCTGAATCGTCCCGAAAAACTGAACGCATTCACCCGCACGATGAGGACCGAAATGATCGATGCGCTGGATCGCGCCGACGCGGACGACGACGTGCGTACCATCATCGTCACCGGTGCCGGCCGCGGATTCTGCGCCGGCGCGGATCTGTCGTCCGGAGGCGATACATTCAACGCCGAGGCGCGCGATGACCGCGCTGATGGACTGAATCGAGACGGCGGCGGTCTGCTCACGCTGCGCATCTTCGAGTGCAAGAAGCCGATCATCGCGGCCATAAACGGCCCGGCCGTGGGCGTCGGAGTAACAATGACCCTGCCGATGGACATCCGCCTGGCCGCCGACGTTGCGCGCTTCGGATTCGTGTTCGCTCGCCGCGGTATCGTCCCGGAAGCCTGCTCCAGCTACTTTCTGCCGCGCGTAGTCGGCATCAGCCAGGCCCTCGAATGGACATACTCCGGACGCGTGTTCGATGCCGCGGAAGCCCTTGCAGGTGGATTGGTCCGCAGCGTTCATCCGAAGGATGAACTGCTTGGGGCGGCGCGCGCCATCGCGCACGATATCGCGGCCGAGACCTCCGCCGTGTCCGTGGCGATGATCCGGCAGATGATGTGGAAGATGCTTGGGGCGGACCATCCGATGGAAGCACACAAGATCGACTCACGCGGTATTTACCACCTGGGTCGGTCCGCCGATGCCAAGGAAGGCGTCGAATCGTTCCTTGAGAAACGCGCCGCCGTGTTCCCCGGCAAGGTCTCCACCGACATGCCGGAGTTCTTCCCCTGGTGGGATGAACGCGAATTCGAATGACCACTCAAGCAACTCTGAAGCGGAGACAACCCATGGCCGAACCGACGATCGCACAGAAAGCCCCATTCCCCGTCGACGTGGAAGGCGGTAAGAAATACTTCTGGTGTGCCTGCGGCAAGAGCGCGAACCAGCCGTTCTGCGACGGCTCACATCAGGATACGGAATTCACGCCTGTGAGCTACGAAGCAAAAGAATCCAAGACGCTATACTTCTGCGGGTGTAAACACACGAGTGGTGTGCCGCTATGCGATGGATCGCACGCCAAGTTGTAACAGCCCGCGCATTCGGGACCTTCGGGGCCCGAAGCCCGCGGTGATGTCATGTTGTCAAAGCTATTCGGCAAGCGCGCCCGGCTCGAAGCAGACGACCCGCTCGTCCGACGCACGGTAATTGCTGAACTCAGCGACGCCGAATGCGAACGTTTTCAAGCCGACCTTGCGAAGATTGCTGAACTCGATTCGCACCCTCCGGTACGCTGCACAGCCATCCGCCGGCTGGGCGACCTCGAACGCCTCAAGAATCTCCTGGGTGATGCGGACGAAAGTGTTTCCAGCACCGCCGTCGAGCGCCTCGCCGAGCTTTCCGCAGATACGCCCGCTCTGCTCAAGGTGCCCGAGGTCCGACGCGCCCGGATCAGGACCGCGACCGATCCGGATGAAATCGAAGCACTCTTGGTGACGATCGAGGCCGCAACGGATCTGATCGATCTGGCGGTCGAAGCGCGCCACGCGAAAGTACGTCTTTCGCTCGCACAACGACTGACGGATGAAACCAGTCTCGCCGAGTTGGAGCGACGTACCCGCTCACGCGACAAGACCGTCAATCGCCTCGCCCGGACCCGACTCGATGCCATTCGTCACGACCAGGGGCATCACGCAAAGGCGCTGCGCCGCGCTTCCGAACTTCTGGAAAGCGTCCGCCAGGCTGCGGCCACCGAGGCACCCTCGACGTCGAGACTCGGCGGGTTGGCCCATTCATGGAAAATGAATTTCGAACGTCTGGAAGAATTGACCACGAGGCTGCGCACATCCGAAGTCCGCGTCGAAACGAACGAATCTCTCAAGCAGAACTTCGAGGACGCGCTGCGACGCGCCCAGCGTCACGCAGATCAACAACCGAAAGCGCCGCAGGCGCCGAAAGCACCTCGGGTAAGCGCCGCTGACTTCTCCATTCTGCTTGGCGAACTGGTTGAGCTCGAGGCAAGTTTACGCGCAGGCGGGATGGATATTCTCGCGAACGCCGAGACCACACATCAGCGCTACACGGACATCAGCGCGCGTTGGTCGAGCGCATCCGATCATAAATCGCCACCGGACGAAGTGGCCGAGCAATACCATCAGCGCGCTCACGCCTTCGTTGAGTTGTTCAAGGCCCTGGATCGTTTGGCGAGCCGGGAAACGGAGCTACGTCGGCTGCTGAACTTGCTGCCCACCGACAGTGCGCAGGAAATCTCCGATCCCACCGTACTCTGGCGGTCACAACGCCGGGGGGCAAAGGCAGCAGCCGCACTGGAAAGCGAACTTCGACGTATCGACTGGCCGGAAGACTTACCCAGGCCTGGTCTGCTCGAAGAAACCCGCATGGGTCAGCTAGCCTTCCGGACTTTCCAGGAACAGGCGAGCGAGCGCGCTCGATCACTTCAGTTGGCTGCCAGCGAGCTGATCTCTGCACTGAACGAGCAAATCGAAGCCGGCAACCTGGATGCAGCGCTGCAACGTGACGCAGAATTGCGCGGCGCGCTGAAGAATCTTCCGGATGACAAGTCCCGCTCACTTCGTCAGCAGGCGCACCCGCTCGAAAGTCGCTTGGGCGAACTCAAGGACTGGCGAACCTTCGCCACCAGCCCGAAACGGGAGGCGTTGCTCAGCGAAATGGAGGCGCTCATCGACAGTGGGCGCGAGCCCACGTCCCAAGCGGATCGAATCAAAGCATTGCGCGCCAGCTGGAACGCACTCGGGCCGGTGGCCACCCGCCATGACCGGCATGTTTTCGATCGATTCAACCGTGCAGCAGAGCAAGCGTTCGAGCCCTGCCGAGCGTTTTACCAGGAACAGGCGAAGCAGCGCGAATACAACCTGATACAACGCCAGGAGATCTGCGATGCACTGGAACGCTACCTGAACGACACGGACTGGACCCAAGCGGACTGGAAAGGCGCCGAACAGATTCTGAGAACCGCGCGCGACGAATGGCACCGGTTCCATCCGGTCGACCGGGCGCCAGGACGAAAACTGAAGATTCGATTCGACGCGCTGACCGACCGGCTGCATGAGCACATCAAGACCGAGTGGGATCGCAACATCGCCGGCAAGGAAGAACTGATCGCCGCGGCGCAGGCAATCAACAGTTCCGAGCCGCCCATCCAGGAAGCGACGAACACTATCAAATCACTGCAACGGCGCTGGCGCGACGTGGGGATCACCCCGCGGCGGGTCGATCAACGGCTGTGGAAAACATTCCGAAAGGCGTGCGACGCGGTGTTCGAGCGTCGCGACAAGGAACGAAACTCCCACAAACAGTCGCTCGACTCCGAAGCCGCCGCGGCTATCGAACTGTGCGACGAATTTCAAACACACATTGACCACTGCGCCGCGGATGCCGTTCAAGTGGAGACGCTTCGCGACTTCACCCGGCGCTTTCATCAGTTGGGCGAGTTACCTCGCAACAAGGCGAACACCATGCGTCGCCGGTTCGAGGAGCTCGAGCGGTCGTACCGGGCACTGCTGCACGACGCCGCCCAGCACGCCGTCTATGCAGAGTTGGATCGTTGGAACGAGCTCGACGCGACGCTGAGTGAACTCGAGCAACGCGCGCACGCGGGTGAGTCCGTGGAGCTACCGGACGTCGAGCACTTCGCCCTGACCCTGACCGACGTCGTGAAGCGACGGCTCAATTCGATCGTTAGCGATTCTCCTCCCGGTGAACCCGATGACGACGGTCGTCGGCAGAGCATGGCGATCGAGGCGGAAATCGCTGTCGGATTCGAATCGCCGGAAGCGGACCAGCAGCGACGCCTCGAACTTCAGGTCGAGCGGCTCAACAGAGGCATGTCCGGCCATCGTGATTCGGAGGACCCCCTGGAACTTGCGATCCGGTGGTGCTCGCTGGCGGGCCGGAGCCCCGATGCCAGCGCGTTGCGCGAGCGGTTTTTCACCGCTTTGCAACGACTCGCCAGCTGACAATCCGCTACACTGACCTTCGTATTCATCCATAAGCGACTGTTCGCGTGGACTCAAACGAACACCACATCGACGCGATCATGGAACGAGGGTTCACCATTCTGCCCGACTTGCTCACGAGCGAGCAGGTAACCTCGGTGAAAGCGGCGCTGGCACCCTGGCTGCAACAACGGCTGATGGGCCGCAACGAGTTCGAAGGTACGCGCAGCGAGCGGGTATACGCGCTGCTCGCGAAGGCGCCCATGCTTGCGATGATTGTGGAACATCCCGCCATCCTGGCCCTTGCGGATCACTTCCTCGCACCGAACTACCTTTTGTCGGCCAATCTGGCCATCAACGTACATCCGGGAGAAACTCCGCAGCCCTTCCATGCAGACCACGCCTCGGTGCCCAATTGCAATCGTACCGAAATCAACGGTCTGAGTACGATCTGGGCATTCGATGATTTCACCGAAGACAATGGCGCGACCGAAGTAATTCCCGGCAGCCATCGTTCCGAAGCGCAACCGAATCCAGACGCGAGTCTCGAGAAGATCGTGATGACGGCCGGTTCAGTCGTGGTGCTGCACGGGTCGTTGTACCACCGCGGTGGGGCAAATCACTCCGTTCGGTCGCGGCTGGGGATAACGCCGCAGTACTGTCAGCCGTGGCTTCGACAGCTTGAAAACATGGTCCTTTGCGTGCCTCCGGACCTTGCGGCCGGATTTTCCGCGCGGGTGCAGGAGATGCTGGGGTACAGCATCCGGGAACCTGGATTCATGGGCTACGTCGACGGCGTTCATCCAAAGCGCCTATTCGACAAGGACTATCGAGGTCGCAAGGCACACGGCTTGCCTTCCTAGTGACCTAAGAGTTGCGGCGAAACACATCCGAGTTCGTCAGAAACGTGTTCCAGACCTGGGTGGGCTTCTCGCGCGCCTCATCTTCGAACTGGCGCGCGAGCACCCACACCGTATGGATGACATCGTGGCCATCCGCATCAACCGCGCAGCGCCCGGTAAAGGAGGTAATCGCATGCAGATTGGCCCCAGCGTCCCGCCAATCAACGTGAAAGGACACCAGTTCACCATTCTGAATACCGCAGATCGGGTACTTCAGGCCAGATGCTGCGCGACCTTTACGCGAACAGTAATGGCCGGCAAGTCTGCCCTGTCGATCGACCTCAAAGTCCACGGTTGAACCGTTCTGGTTGATCCAGCTTCCTTCAATGTTCAGTGCAACTCTCCCGAATCAGTGGTCGTTAAGCCCGACGATCATACTCGCGCGAGTCGAGAACCAGCCATCCCCGATCACCGGCGTCAAGTTTGCCAGCGTTGGTGTACGATCCAGCTTCGCGCAGACACGAATCGCAACGGGAACAGTGAGAATGGACGAATCCATCGAGCTGGAGATTTTCACCGACTACGTCTGACCCTGGTGTTATCTCAGTACCGGGCGTATTGAAAAACTCAAAGCCAACTTCAACGTCGCCGTACGGTGGGTGCACTTCCCGCTGCATCCTGAGACGCCGGCGGCCGG
This sequence comes from Gammaproteobacteria bacterium, assembly GCA_004357385.1. Classification (GTDB taxonomy): domain Bacteria; phylum Pseudomonadota; class Gammaproteobacteria; order Pseudomonadales; family Azotimanducaceae; genus SMWF01. The sequence goes on from SMWF01000008.1 coordinate 17,629, forward strand.
CGTCAGCATTGCAGAGCTGTTCGCCGGGCGCGACATCGACATCGAGGCAATGTATGAACGCATGAAGGCGCTCATGGATGCCGAGGGACTGCCCTATTCTCAGCGCTCCCACACCTACAACAGCCGGTTGGCCCAGGAACTCGGCAAGTGGGCGGACACCCAGCCGGGCGGCGAGGCGGTACACGATGCGCTCTACAAAGCTTACTTTGTCGACGGCAGCAACATTGGGGAGCTGGAGGTGCTGGTCGACATCGCAGAGTCAGTGGGCCTGCCTGCGGATGCCGCGCGCGCGGTCATGGAAGATCGAACGTTCCAATCAGCCATCGATGCCGACTGGGAGAAGTCGCGCCAATACGGAATCACTGGCGTACCAACCTTCGTTGCGGGCGGCCACCGGGTGGTTGGCGCGCAACCGTACGAGACGTTAGCGCATCTGCTGAGTCATGCGGTGCAGCAAAATACGATGGGGACGCGCTGAGCTGAGCATTCCACCGGGGCCGCGCCGGCGGAGCCATTCGGGCGCGCCCGGATGACTCCCCGTCGATCAGGCTAGAACTGATTCATCGTGTTGGCGGCACCGCCGGCGAGCAGCGCCTTCTCACCCAGGAAATACTCTTTGTGGTCGTCCCCGATATTGGAGCCCGCCAGGTCCTGGTGTTTCACGGATGCCAGCTCGCGACGAATTTCTCGTCGCTGGACATCGCGCACGTAGGCAAGCATCCCCAGGTCACCGAAGTAGCCTTCCGAGAGGATGTCGGTACCAAGCGCCGTCTCGTGGTAAGTCGGCAAGGTGATCAGGTGGTGGAAGATGCCAGCCTCGCGCGCAGCGTCCTCCTGGAATCGCTGCACCAATCCATCAGCCTCGATCGCAAGCTCTGTTTCGTCGAACTTTACGTCCATCAGGCCTTTGTCGACCTTGGCAGGATCGGGGTACGCGGAAACGTCTTTACCGGCCTCGACCCACTCCGCGTAGACCTGCTCGCGGAACGCCAGCGTCCAGTTGAACGACGGTGAATTGTTGTACACCAGCTTGGCATCGGGAATCGTCTTGCGGATCTCGTTCACCATTGCCGCGATCTGAGCCACGTTGGGCCGTTCCGTTTCGATCCAGAGGAGGTCCGCGCCGTGTTGAATGCTGGTAACGCAATCCAGCACCACACGGTCGAACCCCGTGTCTGCCTTGAACGCGTATAAACCATTGTCGAGGCGCTCGGGCTTACACAACACACCGTTCTGATGGATGGTGATATCGCCATCCTTCAGCTCATTGACGTCGTGCACGGGCGTGGTTTCCAGAAAGTCGTTGTATTTGCTGCCAAGGTCGCCCGGCGCTTTGGAAACCGGGATCTTCTGAGTGAGCCCGGCGCCGAGCGAATCGGTGCGCGCCACGATAATGCCGTTGTCTATCCCGAGTTCCAGAAACGCGTAGCGCACGGCGTTGAGCTTGGAGACGAAGTCTTCGTGGGGAACCGTCACCTTGCCGGCCTGGTGCCCGCACTGCTTCGCGTCGGATACCTGGTTCTCGATCTGAATTGCGCAGGCTCCAGCTTCGATCATGCGTTTAGCCAGCAGATAGGTGGCCTCTTCGTTGCCGAAACCGGCGTCGATGTCTGCGATGATGGGCACCACGTGAGTTTCGTAGTTGTCGATGCGCGAGATGATCCCATCGGCGTCTCCGCCCGTTGCGCGCGCTTCGTCGATTTCGACGAACAGGTGCCGCAACTCGCGTGCATCCGCCTGGCGCAGGAACGTATAGATCTCCTCAATCAGGTCCGACACGGAGGTCTTCTCGTGCATGCTCTGATCAGGCAACGGACCGAACGCAGAGCGCAATGCCGCAACCATCCAGCCACTCAAGTAGACATAGCTCCTGTGGGTGGTCTTGCGGTGTTTCTTCACCGACATCATCATCTGCTGAGCCGTGAAACCGTGCCAACAGCCCAGGGATTGGGTGTATGCACTGGAGTCCTTATCGTACGCCGCCATGTCAGCGCGCATGATATCGGCGGTGTATTGAGCGATCTCCAAGCCGGTTCTGAACCGATTCTGCATGCGCATCCGAACCGTGTATTCAGGACTGATCGCGCGCCATTCGGGCTGACCTTCCAGAAGCGTAGTGACCTTGTCGATCTCTTGCAGATAGGCTGACATTGAGCCTTCCTCTTTATAGCGCATGAATACGCGAGTGAATGTCGCGAGCGAATAGACAGCAAGCGGCCATACGCACGGAGCGCGCAATTTACACAAACGATTCTGGAATGGGTGGATACTAATATATTCCAAAAAGAGGACGATCGATTCAGGCTTGCAGGGGCTTGCTATTGGCCCCAAATTCACGCAGTATCCGCGCGCGATCTACCGTTTTGGCTTGCCTTTTCGCTACCCGTCCGGTTCCCGGACGTTCGTTCAAGTCACCCACTACGACCAGGTTGTTCGTTACCGTGCCCGATTTGCGCGCGGATTTTTCATGGAAACCAAGCATGGCTATAGGAACTGTTAAGTGGTTCAACCCCACCAAAGGATTCGGCTTCATCCAGCCTGAAGATGGCGGCAACGACGTCTTCGTACATATCAGCGCGGTAGAACGCGCCGGTCTGGGTACGCTGAACGAAGGGCAGCGCATCAGCTACGAAGTTGTCACAGAGCGTGGCAAGCAGGCGGCCGACAACCTCAAAGACCCGGAATAAGCGTAGGCGACGCCGGCTAATACCGGCGTCGCGTCTCTTTCGACGACAACATACCGCCCGCTCGGTTCTCGAGCGCGGCCTTGATGCCGTGCGCCTCTGAGCCTTAGACTCAAGCCATGGCTACCATCAAACGCGTCAATCACACCGGTATCAGTGTTGCCGACATGGAACGCTCACTGGGCTTCTATCGCGATCTGCTGGGCATGGAATTGATCTTCGATTCCGACCTCGACAACGTCGAACGCCTGAACGCAGTCGTCGGGATGGACAACGCGCGCGGCCGGGTTTCCTGGCTGCGCGCCGGCGACACCATGATCGAGCTGTGGCAGTGGGATCACCCCGAGGGACGTCCACTGCCCGACGACTATCGACCCGCTGACAGGGGCGTAACGCACTTCGCGCTGGAGGTGGACGATGTCGACGAGCTGTACCAACAGATCGTGGCAGCGGGCTACCCCGCCAACTCCGAGCCGCTCGATCTGGGGCTGCACAAAACCACCTACGTCCGCGGCCCGGACGGCGAGATCATCGAAATTCTCGAAGATCGCGCCACCGACGAATGGCTTGCCCAGCTGACGGAAGAGACGCGCAAGCAGCGCGCCGCCCGCTGATGGACATCGAACCGAGCGACAAGGTTCTGGAACTGATCGCCCGGGTGGACCTGTTCATGAACGAACACATCTACCCCCGGGAACTGGAACATTGGGACTGGGTGGACGATCCCCGCAATCAGTGGCAATACCCGCCGTGGTTCGAGGATTTGAAAGCCAAGGCACGGGACGCGGGCATCTGGAACTGGTTTCTGCCGAAGGACTACGAGGAGTTTTCTCCGGGCCTCTCGAATCTCGAGTTCGCGCCCATCATGGAGCGGATGTGCCGGGTACCCTGGTCCCAGGAAGTGTTCAACTGCAGCGCGCCGGACCGCGGCAATATGGAGGTGCTGGCCCGCTTCGGCTCTGAAGCCCAACAGGAACAATGGCTGCAACCGCTGCTGAAGGGCGAGATTCGCTCGGCCTATTCCATGACCGAGCCGGCCGTCGCGTCCTCCGACGCGTCCAATCTCGAGACCACGATCATCCGCGACGGCGACGAGTACGTCATCAACGGCCGTAAGTGGTTCACGTCCAACGCCTACAACCCGCTCTGTAAAGTGTTCGTGGTCATGGGTAAAACCGACCCCGATGCACCCAAATATCAGCAGTTTTCGATGATTCTGGTACCCAAGGACACGCCGGGCGTAACACTCGAGCGGCCCCTGCGCGCATTTGGCAGCGTGCATTCGCCGGGCGGACACGCCCAGGTGCTTTACGACAACGTTCGGGTGCCCGCCGAGAACCTGATTCTGGGCGAGGGCCGCGGCTTCGAGATCGCCCAGGGGCGATTGGGACCTGGACGATTTCAATACGCGATGATGTTCGTGGGCATGGCCCAGCGCTGTCTGGATCTGATGTGCAAACGGGTCGATGATCGGGTGGCATTCGGGGAGAAGCTGGCAGACAAAACCAGCATTCAGCACGATGTCGCACGGTCACGGTGCGAGATTGAGCAGTGCCGACTGCTGGTGCTTGCCGCGGCCGACAAAATGGACCAGCTCGGTCCCAAGGGTGCCCGGGATTACATTTCCATGGTGAAGATCGTTGCGCCCCAGATGTGTCAACAGATCGCAGATCGCGCGCTGCAGGCGCACGGTGGGATGGGCGTGACCCAGGACACACCGATCAGTCATATCTACATGACCGCGCGCTACTGCCGGATTGCTGACGGCCCGGACGAAGTGCACATGTCTCAGCTCGGTCGTCGGACGATTCGCGAGGCACTCTAGCCCTCGGAGGCGGTAGCTACGCAGCCGGCAGATGGAGGCTGACGCGGGCACCGCCAAGCTCGGCAGCGTCGATCTCCAGCGTTCCGCCGTAGCCGTTCAACAGCTCCACCACCACCGCCAGTCCGATTCCCTGGCCCGGTGCTTCGGTGTCCGCGCGGGCACCGCGCGCCAGCACCTGAGCGCGCAGCGACGGCTCGATTCCTTCACCATCGTCTTCAACCACGACCACTACCTGAGCACTCGTGGGGTCGCCCGCGAATCGTCGATAGGCGCTCACCTGTACGCGGGACACACAGTACTTGAAGGCGTTCTCGATGACGTTACCCAGCAGTTCCAGAAGATCACCCTCATTGACGCGCACCGCCAGGCCCTCATGAATGTTCTGTTCGGCCACAACGTTCTTGCTCGCGTAGGCGACGTTCAGCGCGTTGCAGATTCGCCGCGTGGAACCCGCCACCGGCACCGGCACCGTCAGCATCGGACTCGGTGAGGCAACGGCCCGGGACAACTGGTAGGACACCGCGGTCTCCATACGATTAAGTTGCTCCGTCAGCAATCCGTCAGCATCCGTCTGACCTTCCGCCAAGCCATTGCGCAGCACGGCCAGTGGCGTCTTGAGACTGTGTGCGAGATCGTCCATCGCCCGGCGGTAGCGATCCCGGCTGTCGGCTTCGTGCGCAATGAACCGATCCAGGTTGCGAGCTAGGCCGGTCAGCTCGGGCGGGAAGTCCTCACCCAGGCGCTGCCGGTGTCCATTCTCCAGATCGCGAACCCGCTGGGCCATGACCTTGACCGGATTGATCCCCCAGGCAACCGCAAGGTACTGCGCCACAATCAACAACAGGACAACGCCAGCCACCCCAATCGTAAGGGTCCGCTGAAAACCGGAAATTTCCGCGAGGTAAGGTTCCCGCGACGTGAACACCCGAAACGTCAGGAGCACTCCCCCGGCGTCCTCCCAGATCACCCGATAGCTCATGTAGAAGAATCGCTCGTCGGCGTGAAAGTCGAATCGCCCGGGCTCGTCGAGCTCGTTGAAATGGAGGCTTTCGAGTTCTGTCATCTGCAACGACGGAGACTGCCAGAGCGTCTCCTGTGCGGCATTCTCAACCAGCGCATACAGTCCAGATTCCGGTAACACGAAACGCGGTTCAGCGAAATCGCTGGCAAACGACAACTGTTGATCGTCGACGTCCGCGGCTCCCAGCAAACCGTACACCACCAAGCGCAACTGCTCCTCGGCGCCAGCGACCACGCTGGCGCTGAACGAGCGCACCAGCACCCAGCCACCGAGGGCAAGCCCGATCAGCAACACCAGTGAAGTGGTCAACACCACCCGGGTCCGCAGCCCCACCCTCATGGGCTCATGCCGACGGATCAGCCGGAGCTATCGATGGCAAGCCGGTAGCCCTGACCGCGCACGGTCTTGATCGGTTGCAAGGCACCATCCGGATCGAGCTTTTTGCGCAACCGACCGATGAACACCTCGATGACATTGCTGTCACGATCGTAATCCTGTTCGTACAGATGATCGGTGAGTTCAGTCTTCGAGATCACCCGATCCGAGTTCAACAGCAGGTATTCGAGCAACCGATATTCGAATGCCGTCAGCTGAACTGCGTTACCCGAGACCGTGACTTCCTTGCGCGACGTATCGAGCGCGAGTTCGCCCTTCTCCAGCAGTGGAGAGGCGAACCCACCGCTGCGGCGGACCAGGGCGTTGAGGCGCGCGAGCAGCTCTTCAGTATGAAAAGGTTTCGCCAGATAATCGTCGGCCCCTGCTTCGAGTCCGGTTACTTTGTCCTGCCAATGACTGCGCGCGGTCAGGATCAGCACCGGAAAGTCGTGGGCATCCTTTCGCAGGCGTACAATCAGTTCGAGCCCATCGATCTTCGGCAGCCCGATGTCGATGATCGCAGCGTCATAATCGTACTCACGGCCAAAGTAGAGCCCCTCCTCACCGTCAGCGGCACTATCCACCACATAACCCGCGGCCCGCAGTTGGCGCTCCAACTGTTCGCGCAGCGGCGCTTCGTCTTCCACCAGCAGCACGCGCATGCCACTCAGCCTCGAACCGAGCCGTTACTGTCCACAAACACCGTCTTCACACGTCCACCATCGAGCAGCACCCGTACCTGGTAACCGTTTTTGCCATTTTTGGAGACCGGGCTTGCGGACAGCACCCGCCCGCCATAAGCGCGGCGCACGATTTCAGTGGCTTCCTCGAGGGAGATCGTCGATTTCGCCGCAAGTACCTGGTGCGCCCACTGAACTCCACCGGCGGCCGAGACGCCCGGCGCGGCAAGCAGCCCGCACAGCAATGCGGCGCGCAGCACACGTCGGCCGACATTCACGATGAGATATCCGCGACCATGGTCACCATTGTAACCCCTAGCGCACAGGGCGCTGACTGGAGACGGATCACGTTTCATGACCCCAGCCTAGGGGCGCCTAGCTGAACCTAGAATGAACGTTCGCCTGCCTGACAGCGACGAATTCCGTGGCGTGGACCGAGGCTTACCGTCAGGTTGCAACGGCCGGCAAGTTGCCTGTCCAAGGCACGGGTGAGGCGTTCGAAGTGGGCGATGAAGCGTCGCAACCGGCTTGCGGTCATCCGCTGAGCTGCCGGAAGCTGGTGTTCCTGGGCGGCACGCCAGCGATACACCGCGTCGAGGTCGGGGACCTGCAAATACATCAGGAACTCGCTGCCGTCGAGCAGTTGCGCGTAGTCATCGCCGAGTCGCCGGTTCACGTGGTGGCGCCAGCGGCCCGCGGCATCCTCGTCACGCTCGAGCGCATTGATCGGCGTGCGCAACTGCGCGTCCGATTCCGGACTCACCCCAAGGCACCATCCTTCCAGTACTACGGTATCCACCGGCGCAGACACCTTCAGCCATTGCGAAATGGGGCAAGGCTCGTCAACCCCCTTGTCGAATCTCGGCAACAGCAACTCCCCGGACTTGCAAAGCGCAGCCAACGACTCGCGCAGGTGCGCCACGTCGTGGGTGCCAGGCACGCCGCGCGTGATGAACAACGGGTGAACCGCCTCCGCCAGAGCCGCACGCTCGCTGCGTCCGAAGTAGTAATCATCCAAGCCGACCCGTTGCGCAGTCACTCCCGCACGGCCCAGGGCGTCGACCAGCAACGCTGCGAGCGTAGATTTCCCCGCCCCCTGGCCACCACTGATGACGACGGTCGAGGGAACCGCGCCCGACTGGACCCAGACTTCCGACATCCAGGCGCTGAGCCAACGCCACCCATGCGGCGCGGTGTCGGGGAGTTCACGAAACAGGGTTGCCACCGGCGACCAGACGACGGGCCAGCAACCACCCGCAATCCGCCGAAACGAAGTCACGTGCTACCTACCAAGGAACCATCGGTCGGATTAGAGTCTAATTCACCCAGTTCGGGAACACTGAGTTTGGCTCATGTCTGCTTTGCTTGCCACGGTCAACGGGTATTACGACGTTGTCGTCCAACGGTTGCGCAGCTTCGAGGGCCTTGCTCCGCTGCTGATTCGACTGTACCTCGCGCCGATCATGATCCAGGCCGGTTGGAACAAAATCGTCGCATTCGACAACACGGTTGCCTGGTTCGGCAACCCGGACTGGGGACTGGGCCTGCCGTTCCCAGCGCTCATGGCGGCGCTCGCGGTCGGCGCGGAATTTCTGGGCGGCATCGCATTGATCGTTGGTCTGGCAACCCGGCTGGTAGCAATCCCGCTGATGTTCACCATGGTGGTGGCGATGACCGCCGTCCACTGGGATAACGGCTGGCTGGCATTGTCGGATTCGACCAGCTGGCTGGCCAACGAACGGGTCATGGAAGCGATACCCCGCAAAGCCAAAGTGATCGAGATTCTCAAGGAGCACGGCAACTACCGCTGGCTGACCGGGCGCGGCTCCATTACGGTGCTCAACAACGGCATTGAGTTTGCGGCCACCTACTTCGTGATGTTGCTGACGTTGCTGTTCACTGGCGGCGGCCGCTACACCAGCCTGGACTACCTGCTCGCCCGCTGGCGCGCCGCGACCTGACCAATAAGCCAACCCAGCGACCAACAAGCTGCGAGTTCAAGCCCCGGGCGTTGCTACAATGCGCGCGCCGCTACGATCCACCCAATGGGAGCTTTCATTGACGAACCGCCATCGCGTCCGGTTTTTTGGCATCCTGATCACCACGGTGTCCGCCAGCCTTGGGGGTTGCGGGTCAGAACCCAACGCGTCCGCAACGACGATAGTGCAGAGCGCCAACGATGAGCGGGCGTACCGCCACCTGGTGCTTGAAAATCAGCTCTCGGTCATCGTTATATCCGATCCCGACAGCGACAAAGCCGCGGCGTCACTGTCCGCGTATCGAGGCAGCTACGACAATCCGGTTGAACGCCCGGGACTGGCTCACTTTCTGGAGCACATGCTGTTCCTCGGCACGGCCAAATACCCCGACGTTGATGGCTACCAGGCGTATATGTCGACCCACGGTGGATCTCACAACGCCTACACCGGCTCGGATCACACCAACTATTTCTTCGACGTCGACCCGGAATTTCTCGAGGGTGGCTTGGACCGATTCGCACAGTTCTTCATCGCACCGAGATTCGATGAAGCCTATGTGGAACGGGAGAAGAACGCCGTCAACTCGGAGTACCAACTTCAGCTCAAGGACGACGGCTGGCGTGGTTTCATGGTCAGCAAGGTCGCCCTGAATCAGCAGCATCCGGGCTCCCGATTTAACATCGGCAGCCTGGACACGCTCGCGGGCGACGTGCGCACCGATCTCCTCGAGTTCTTCACCGAGAATTACTCCGCCGACCAGATGGGATTGGTGGTGCTCGGCAATCAGCCGCTCGATCAGCTCGAGGCCTGGGTGTCCGAATTGTTCACCGGCATCCCCAACGCGAAGCGGGGCCCGGGAATCAAACCCGGACCCCTGTTCGCAACCGGCGACCTCCCCAAGCGACTCACCTACCAGACGATCAAGAACGAGCGGTCGGTCAGCTTCAGTTTTCCAACGCCGAGCATGGACGCTTTCTACCGGGAGAATCCACTCAGCTACGTGTCCAACCTGCTCGGCCACGAAGGCGAAGGCAGCTTGCATGCGGTACTGAAGCAACGCGGCTGGATTCATTCGTTATCCGGGGGCGGGGGCCGCTACGACCGCGACAACGCCGTGGTGACCCTCGACATCGAACTCACAGATGCGGGCGCGTCTCGTATCGACGAGATCACCGATGCGGTGTTCGCATACATCGAGCTCATTCGAGATCACGGCGTCCAGGCATGGCGCTACCGCGAGCAACAGCAACTGGCCCAGCTGGCGTTCCGGTTCCAGGACAAGCAATCCGCTCAATCCTACGTCAGAACAATTTCACCCGGTATGAACCTGCATCCGATCCGTGACGTACTGATCGCACCGTATCTGATGGAAGAATTCGATGCCGATCTCATCGAGCACCTCCTCGGCTACCTGACCCGCAGCAACGTCCTGATCGAAGTCAGCGGCCCCGACGTCGATACGGACCAGGTGGAGAAGTGGTTTCAGGTCCCCTATCGGATCGCGGCGATTCTCCCATCCCCGGCCCCTGCGCCCGCCACGAAAACGGCCAGCGTCATGGACATGGCATTGCCCCAACCCAACCCTTTCGTACCGGAGCGGCTGGAGCTGATCGGCAGCCACGAAGAGCTACCGCATCTTAGCCACGAACAACCTGGGCTCTCGATCTGGGTGGCACGTGATACCTCATTCGGCGTGCCCCGGGCGAGCGTGCAGCTGCAACTGGCCACACGTGGTGGTTTCACCACTGCCGCCGACGCCGCCTATGCCGATCTGTACGGCCGGCTGGTCAAGGATGCCCTCAACACTTACGCCTATCCAGCGCTGATGGCCGGGCTGGGTTACAGCATCGGCTCTGACACGACCGGTTACCGAATCGGGGTACACGGCTACAGTGACAAGCTGCCGCTGTTACTGGATCGCGTGTTGAACGCGTTTTCGCAACTCGAACTCGACGCCGAACGTATCGCGCTGTACAAATCACAACTCCTGCAGGATTGGGGGAACTTCAGGAACGAACGCCCCTACACCCAGGCCTATGCCAGCATCGGTCATCTCCTGGTCGACGGTCGCTGGGCGCCCGCAGATCTGGCCGAGGCCATCGCTGATGTCGATCTGGATCGTCTGAAGGCCTGGCGCACTCGGCATCACGAACGCTTCAACGTGCTGGGATTGATCACTGGCAACGTCGCTTTGGAATCAGCCGACGAGCTTGCCCGGGCGCTCGAACACTCACTGCCGCTGGCAGATTTCGCCACCACCGTGGCGAATGTGGTGACCCTCGACGCGCAACAGCTCACCCATGTGCTGCACTGCGAGCACGACGACGCCGCGATGGTCCTGTACGTGCAGGGACAATCCGACAGCATCGCAGAACGCGCGCTGTACGGCTTGTCCGGACAGCTGTTGCGAGCACCCTACTTCACGGATCTACGCACGGAGCAACAACTCGGCTACGCGGTAAA
>SMWF01000082.1 GCA_004357385.1 Gammaproteobacteria bacterium
TCATTGCGCATGAGCGGCCTCAGGATCGTTTCCGAGCTCCAATGTCTGAGGCGGCCGCAGCTGCGCGCGCCTCTTCGGCCTCGGGTGCCAGCAGGTAACCCGCCGCAAGCAGGCGATCTACGCAGGCGTTGTACTGGCTGACGAAGGCCTCGTGCGTCGGATACAACCGGGCCAGCTTTACGGAGTCGAAGGTACTCGCGGTGCCGTAGAGAAAGCAGAACATCGCCATCGGCCCGCCATTTTCGGCCGGTTCGTTGCGGCGACCGTCCAGCGTGGCGGTGGGCACGTCGACTTGAGGAATACGCACGCCGCCAATGGCGTTGCCGTACTCATCGCGCGCGATCGGATCATCCGCCGCGGGATCGGCGAGTTCGATATCGGCGGGTTGGGGCGGCATGGTTCCGTCCCGGACCCAGCGGGTGAACGCGTTCAGCCCCGCTTTAACGAACGCATGATGAGTGGCCGTGTTCACCGGTTCGGCGCAGCCGAAGCCCATGTCCATGGGGGGTGTGGCCACCCAGCGGGGCGTCTGCACATGGGCCGAACCGGCGATTTCCCAGCGGCGGTAATGATCGCTGTCCGGTTGCCGGGCGAGGTGCGAGCGCAGGACCACCAGGTCGCCTTCGGCTTGCAGATCGAACACCGGGATGTCGGTGTCGAGGCGGATGTTCGCGCCTTCGGGCATGGGCTCCGAAGCAGCCTCCGTCAAGCCGGTGGTGGTGAGGCCGGCGCCCGTCTGACCGCGACTGTGCAGGAAAATCCCATCGTATACCCGATGCAGCGGGTGCACGGCATTGACGTAGGTGACCAGCCGGTACGCGGCTTGCGAGCGCCCCGTAGCCAGCAGCGTCGCGGGCCGCAGACCGGCCAGCGGATCGACATCGCCGGGATTACGAAGCACCCGACCGGCCTGGCTGAAGATGTCGTAAGAGAAGGCATCACTGGTCAGGTTCAGTGGTGCGTAGCGTTCCGGGTCCCACGCTTTCAGGCCCGTCTCGGGTGCGTGGATGCCTGCCACCTGGGCGCCGACGCCCACCCAGGCGTAGCCCGAGCGGATGATCTCTTCACGCATCAGCAGGTAATCCCCGGGAATCTCGCGCTGCGCCGTGACGTTCAGCCACTCGACCAGCACTACGCCATTGAACCGGGCGGGGTCTTCGGGCCGGCGCACCCACAGGCGCACCGTGTACTCATCCGTACCGTCCGGCGTGACGTCCCAACGGCCATCCGCGGTCCACTCGCCGGCACGCGCATAGCGGGTCGCCGTGCCCGACATGAAGTACTCGGCCTCGAGATAGCCCTCGGCCACAGGGTCGGCGACGAACGGATGACCCTGGCTGCCGCCGGTGATGGGTCCGGCGACGCTCGGTTCGGCAGTCGTTGCAATGCTGATGGCGCTGGCTCCCGCAATGTTGAGGCAAATCGACAGGCACAATAATTTGGACATCCATCAAAGTTTAGGACACCCATGGGCGTCCCGAAAGATGATGGATGTCCAAATCTTGGTGCATGGGTGTCCCGAAAGATGATGGATGTCCAAATCTTGGCGTGCCTGATGGTGCCGGGTTGCGCAGGGCAGGCGTGCCAGCAATTGTGCGCGATGCCAACACACTCTCTTCACAACGTTGCACATTTGCCGTCCTGCGCCTTCCTACCATGAGCGTACTTCTCTTCGCTCACGGTGTGTCTCGTGTCGAGCTTTCCGGTGCCGCGCCCCGCATGGCTATGCAGCCGATTCAGCCTCGTGCTGGTCGCGCTGCTGATGGCGGCCTGCGGCGGCGGTGGCGGCGGTGGGTCGAGCAGCGCCGTGGTCACAGGGAGTGCCGCCAGCGCCCCGGGCAGCGACGACAACTCCGCGCTGGTGCCGGTGCCGGCGCTGATCCCGGATGTCGCGGAAATCGAAGTCTCCCGTTACGCCCTGTGGTCGGACGAACTCGCCAGCACTCCGCTCATCGTCAAGGTCCGGGAGTCAGGCAGTACGGCGCCCGAGGTGGCCTACTTCGACGGTTTCATCGGCGGCAGCGGCGCACGCCTGAATCACGCACTGTTCGATGATGGCAGTCACGGCGATGAGGTCGCCGGCGATGGAATCTGGACGTTGTCGTTCACGCTCGACCTCGCCGAACCTTCGGCACTGCGTTTGTATGACGGCATGGTCGACATCCTTCCGCTGACGATTCGGACCAGCGGCCGGGAGCGCACGGTGGAGATGGCGGTGGTGAGCCGGGCCCTGCAGGGCACCGTGAACACGGAGCCGTTGAACGCCTCGGTGATAGTCACTGATGCCCTGGTCAGCATGGTCGATGCGACCTTCGACGGTCAGACGTTGTCCGACGTAACCGAAAACCTCTACTCCCTCTACCCGGACGATTCCTTCGATTTCCTGGTGATCTTTCATACCCGCCCCACCGGTGATGGGGTGCCGCGCTCGCTTGGAGTGCGCAACGCGATCGGCGGGATCAATCTCGGCGATTACGACACCAGCGCGGCGTATGGCAGCGCGGGCCGTCTGCAGCAGGTGATCTTTCAGAACGCGAATCTGACCGGCCGGGAGGTGATCCACGAACTCGGCCACCGCTGGGGCGCGTTTCTCGATGACCCGGCCCTTAATTTGTCGATTCCAACGGGCTTCCACTGGGGTGTCTCAACCCACGTGGGCCAGCTGGGCAATGGTCCTTTTCTGCTGGCCGATGGCAACGGCGGCTATCTGGTGACCAACGCCAACGGGTCCGAAGACTTCATTTCGAACGCCTATTCGTCACTGGAACTCTACCTGATGGGACTGGCCTCACCGGCCGAGGTTGCGCCGTTGCGCTTTGTCACAGACCCGTCGGTGGACGCCCGTTTCGGCACCACCTTGCCGGAGTCCTCCACGCGCGTGGTCGGCATCGCCGACATCGTTGCAGTCTACGGCGAGCGCCTACCGGCCAGCACCACCAGCCCGAAAGCTTTCAGTGCGGCATTCGTGGTGGTTTCTGATGCACCGTTGTCCGAGGCGGAGTACACCCTGAGCACGCACATCGCTCGGTACGTGGGCGGCGCTTCGGATGGGGGCGTGCGTAACGGCGGGTTGTTCGAGCTGATGGATCCGCCGTCCTTCGCGGCTGCCACGGGTTTTCGGGCAAGCCTGGAGACCCGGTTGCCGCCGGCCGGCTGATCGCTCCGCGTTCGTCGGGGCTCAAGCGGCCTCGGAGATATCCTCGGGGTCCTCGGTCGGGACGCAGCGCCCGGTCAACAGGCTGCATACCTGTTGGATCTCTTCTTCGTTCAAGGTTTCACCCTGCCAGCCCGGAATGGTCCAGCCGAGGTACTTCTGATTCAGGATCGGGAAGGTGGGTGTGGTTTTCAGCTCGACGTGCCAGCCCGGCAAACACAGCACGGGCGTGGGATGACAGGGTCGGCCCAGGTTGCGCGCCAACCAGGTGCCAAGCCACGCCACCTGACCGCGCACCTGGATGATCGCGTCGATGTCCTCGCCGTCGGGGAAGATCAACCAGCCTTCGTCGAACAGCACTTGCTGGCCGGCCCCGCTGCCGCGTGGCTGGTGCTGTCCGTTGGCCGCGATGACGAATACGCCGTTGTGGCCCACCGCGACATGGTCGATGTGAAAGCCGTCACCGGGTACATCGTGCCACACGTAATAGCCCTGGTGCATGAGCTGGTTGACGTGGTAGCCGACCTCGAGTTCCGCCACGAGTCCGCTGCGTAACTGGCCCATGGTACGAATGGTTTGCCGCAGCCGGAACCCGCTCCATAGCAACGCGGCTGCCCCGAACAGAACGGGGATGAGCACGTTGCCCTCCACTCCGGTCAGAAACGTTTCCAGCTTCAACACCGCGACCGGATAGAGAAAGGCGAGGGCCACGACCATCAGGTAGCCCACGATGTCTACATGGGCATCGGTAATCTGCTGCATCGTGCGATGCCCCGATGCGATGAAGGTCCCCTCGCTGAGTACGGCGCGCGTGCGCCGGTCGGCAGCGTTCAGGCGACGTTTCAAGGCGGAGACGCCGAACAGCAGTGGCGCCAGTGCAACCAGTAGTACTGCGAGGTAAATCCACACCAACCTGACCTGGTTCGAGTTCGACGGCAATTATTCGCTGCCGCCGGAGGCAGCGGCGTGACGCAGTACTCACGACCGCTCGGCGCGCCCGCTGCGGAACCTGCGCCGTGACACAGGCCCAGGTCCGGTCTTCACCGCTGCGACGCAACCGGAGGTTGACGTAGCGGCGCTGGCCAAGCAGATTCGACGTATCCCACCTTGAGCAGAGCGCATGACGTTAGCATTCGATTCGGCGACACAACTCGCCCGCGGGATTCGTGACAAGGCCATCAGCTCCCGCGAGCTGACCGACTACTTCATCGCGCGCATCGAGAAGTTCGACGCCGACCTCAACGCGGTAGTCGTTCGAGACTTCGACACCGCCCGGGCGGCGGCCGACGCCGCGGATGCGGCGCTGGCGAACGGTGAGAGCCTTGGGCCCTTGCACGGGTTGCCGATGACCATCAAAGAGTCCTACAACATCGCCGGGCTACCGACGACCTGGGGTATCCCGGAGTTCAAGGACAACATCGCGACCGAAGATTCGGACACCGTGGCCAGGTACAAGGCCGCGGGCGCTCACTTCCTGGGCAAAACCAATGTCCCGCTGAAGCTTGCGGATTTTCAGAGCTACAACGAGATCTACGGCACGACCAATAATCCGTGGGATCTGGAGCGTATTCCCGGCGGTTCCTCGGGGGGTTCGGCAGCGGCCCTGGCAGCAGGCATGACCGGGCTCGAAAGCGGTTCGGACATCGGTGGGTCCATTCGCAATCCGGCGCATTTCTGCGGCGTGTACGGGCACAAACCCACCTGGGGTGTCGTGCCCCCTCAGGGCCATGCGTTGCCCGGTGCGCTGGCTCCTTCAGACATTGCCGTGGTCGGTCCGCTGGCCAGAAGCGCGAGCGACCTGGCGCTGTGTATGGACCTGGTCGCGGGTGCCGATCACCTCAATACCGCGGGCTGGCAGCTGAACCTGCCACGTCCGACCAAGCAGTCCCTCGCCGACTACCGCATTGCCATCTGGGCCGACGACGAGCGCGCCCCGGTCAGTCAGGAAATCGCCGATCGCGTGCAGACGGTGGGTGACCGGCTGGCAGCCCTTGGCGCCACCGTGTCGGACACTGCACGCCCCGCGTTCGACATCGATAAGGGCTTCACCAACTACATATTCATGCTGAACGCCGTCATGGCCGCCGGCCTGCCCGACGAGGCATTCGAAGCCACCCAGCAAGAAGTTGCGGCACTCGATCCCCACGATGAGTCCGACGAGGCCCAGATGGCGCGCGCGGCCGTGCAACACCACCGGACCTGGCTCAGGGGCAACCACTTTCGCGAGCACCTGCGCATGGCGTGGCGCGCGTTCTTCGACGACTGGGACATCCTGATCTGTCCGCAGACGGCGACCACCGCCTTTGCGCACGATCACTCACCGTTCGAGACCCGCACGCTCACCGTCAACAACGAAGCCCAGGACTATTTCAAGCAGATTTTCTGGGCCGGTATCATCACCATCGGCTACCTGCCGAGCACGGTATTCCCGACCGGGCCGTCGCGGGATGGCTTGCCCATCGGCCTGCAGGCCGTGGGCGCCGAGTTCAACGACTACCAGTGCATCGACTTCGCGCGCCTGATGGCAGACGAGTTTGGAGGATTCCAACCGCCCCCGGGATATGAGGACTAGAATTGCTAGCCGGCAAGTTGCCGGGCAACGTCCACGGTCCGTTTCACCAGCTCGTCGAGCGTGATCCGGTCGTGCCCGGCAAGTGAGACGCCCACCTCGCCTTGCCAGGGATCGGTCCATTGCCCGGGAACCTCGCCATGGAAGAGCCCCCACAGGCCGCCCACGGTCGCGCCATTGCAGTCCGTGTCGAGCCCCGCTGCGACTACCTCGCCGATCGCAGCGGCATAGTCGTCTGCAAACGAAAGTAGCGCCCAGACCACCAGTGCGAGGTTGTTCAGTACATGCACTGGCGAGAGTTCCGCATAGTACGCACGAATGGCCGCATCGCCCCCGGCGCCCAGATTCTGGCACGCCAGTTCGATTGCCCGTGCCGCGCCCGAGTCCGCGGGGATCTGCTGAGCGCCCGCATCGACCGCCGCTGTGAGCGATTCAGCGTGCCAACAGGCAGACCCGGTAGCGGCCACGAACATCGCGCCGTAGATCCCGTCGCTGCGGTGCGACAGCGCCGCGTCGCGGCGCGCGAATTCCGCACCCAGTTGCGGCCGGCCCGGCGTCACCCAGCCGTACACGTCCGCGCGAATCTGCGCGCCGATCCAATCGTTGAAGTCGTTGTCTGCACACTCGGTGACATCGAAGCCGGGGGCGGCGCCCTGGGGAAACCACTCCGCGGCGCGGTTCAACAACGTCCGATAGGCGGCGCGTTCCGCGGTGAAGGTCATGCCGACCGGCAGGTGGTTCAGCCACAAGCGCGCGACGTCCTCGGTGCTCAGTTCCGCGCCGTGGGTTTCCAGCGCGATCAGCGCGAGCACCGAATAGTTGATGTCGTCGTCAGCAGCACTCGCCTCGAACTGGCCCTTGCAACACCCGGCAATCATGCCGTCGGGCACCTCCTCCGCGGGCAACGGCACGTAGTCGCGCAACGGCAGCGCGCCGGCGGCGCCCAGGTGTTTGGTCAGCGCGGCCTGCCCCTGGCGCATGGAGAACACCTCCACGGCCTTACCCAACTGGCAGCCCGAGATGCGGCCTTGCCAGGCGGCGGTTAGGTGTCGATCGAGGTCTTTCATCCGGTTCGGATGCGCTGGCTCAGGCCGATGAAGTCGCCTCGACTATAGGCAGCCCGCGAGGTGGGTTGCAAGGCGCTGGCCGGCACGCCGAACAATCGTAATCGAAAGCCGTTGGCCAGGCCGCCACGCGGGTGTATAACAACCCGCCCGGGTGGGGTATTTCCGGGGACAATCGTAAGGAAGGGAGATCAACACCATGGCATCAATATCAGTATTGGGATTCGAGCCCGTTCTGGGCAAAGTGGCCGAAGCGGTCGCGCTGATGAAAGAAGCGCAGGAGATCATCACCGGTCTGGGCGGCAAGGTGCAGGTGGCCTCGCTGGTTCGCGGCGGCGTGCCGGGTTCGCTGAGCGTCATCACCGAGTATGAGGACGCTGCAGCCGCTGGCGCAGCACTCGACCAGATCAATGCCGATGAGGGCATGCAGCAGTTCATGGCTCGCGCTCAGGCTTCGGCGGTCGCGGTGCCGGTGCGTTCGGTCGACTATGTCGAGCTTCCGGGTCTCGAGACCAGCTTCGACGACATCGCCTCGTGCGGTGTGATCATGGCGAGCCTGTTTGTCATTCGTGACGGTCGTCAGCAGGAAAGCCTGGAGCGCATTCAGCGCTGGAAGACGATCAGCGAGAAGCACGGCGCGAAGTGCCGGGCCTTGCAGGCGCTGGCGAGTGATCCGGCGTTCGTCACGGCCACCGTGAGTTACTACGACAACTTCACCGCGTGGGGCAAGATTGGCCAGGACTTGGGCGCTGACCCCGACTGGCAGGCCTTCACCGCTGAGATCCGCGGCGAAAACTCGAGCGCAGACTTCCTGCGCACGAGCCTGATGCGGGTGATCTGACCGTTCAGCGAGGGGTTCTCAAGGACCGGTGATTAGCACGTCTGGACCGGCCTGCCAGCGAGCTGCGAGGGAGAACTACGGGGCGGGCACTCGCGGTACCGCCCCGTACCCTCCCGTTGGTGAAGCCGTCGGTATACCATGCCCCCAGGCTTGCGGGGGCGCACCATGGGACTCGAACTCGAACTGATTGCCAGCGGTTACGGTCTCGTGGAAGGACCGCGAACCGATGCCGACGGCGCGCTATGGTTCACCGACATCCGTGGTGGAACCGTCAACCGGCGTGACCCGGACGGCACCATCGAAATCGTGCTCAGCGATCGACCGAATATCGGCGGCCTGGCGCTGCATGCCGATGGCGGGCTGATCATGTCCGGGCCGACCGTCGCCCGGCTTCATCCGGCTGCCGAAGGGCGCGACGGGAATGTCGAGGTGCTGCTCGAGCGGGACGGGGTGAAATCGTTCAACGACCTGCACACCGATGCCGCCGGCCGGGTGTACGTAGGCGCCATCCGGGCCGACATTTCGGACCTTCGCGCCGAGCCGGATCCGCCGGGCGAGGCGTATCGGATCGAACTCGACGGCAGCGTCACCGAGCTTTACGGCGGCGTTGGCGTGTCCAATGGCATCGGCTTCTCAACCGATGGCGCAACGCTCTACCACGTCGATTCCACCAGCCGCGGGCTGTGGGTGCACGATGTGGACGCGGCCGGCAATCTGTCGAATCGCCGGCACATCGGCAAAGCCGCCTTCGAGCGGGGGATTCCCGATGGGATGTGCGTCGATAGCGATAGCAACCTGTGGGTTGCACATGTAGGTGGGCGCCGGGTGGTGAAGCTCGATCGCAACGGTGACCAACTCGACGAGATCGCAGTGCCGGCCAGTTGGGTCACCAGTTGTGCGTTCGGCGGCGCGGACTACGGCGATCTCTACATCGTCAGCGCGGACAACCGCGATGATGAGTCCCTGGGCGGGTGTATCTGGCGCTGCCGGCCGGGGGTAACGGGGCATCCGACGCCATTGGCGCGCGTGGGCTAGCGGCATTCGGTGCGCCTTCGCTGATCGCTGCGCACGCGGCCGCGCTAGAATGACCCGACGAACCACAACAATTCCTTCATGCTGATCCGCTTCGGCCTCCATCTTGACGGCCTCGACCCCACCCCGCCGTCAACGGTGCTGGGCGAAGTGACCCTCGGCCCCCAGGGTCTGATCGGCGTTCTGGAGACCAATCTCGGCCTACCGCCCGTACTCGATCACCCCGCCGAACGGCTGATGGCGTATCGGAGTTGCCTGGACGAGGCCAACGACCTGACGCGCTTCTACCACCGCTCGTTCCAGGTTGATCCCATCAACGTCGCGGGGACGCTGCTCGATTGGCGCGCCCGGTGGTACGAAGCAGGGTGGACCGGTACGTTCCCCTCCGACGGGACGGACGTTGCGCCGCGTCTGCGGGACATGGCCGACGTCGAAATCCTCGCCAAAGACCGCGTCCCGCTTACGATCGGTCAGCGTTTGCAGCGAATCGCGGCGGACCTCGGCTCGCGTCGTACCCAGATCCAGAAAGTCATCCTGCTCGACGATCCGGCCGAGCTGCCCGCCGCCTGGCGCGCGGTGCTGGATCAGTTCGAGGTTGAAGTCGCGCCGGGGGTGAGTCCAACTCCGAATGCGGCCCCGGGAACGGACCTCCATACCATCCAGACCGTGCTCGCGGACCTTGCCGCCCGCCCGGAAGGCCGGCAGCTCGACAAGACCCGACTCAATGCCGACGGCTCGTTTTTTGTGCTGCGCGCCGTTTCCCGGGACATCTCCGCACGCGCCATCGCGGAAACCTTGCGTGACACCGCCGACCCAGCCGCCACGGTGGTGATCGCCGAGGCGGACGGCATCATTCTGGACAACGCCTTCGAGCGCTCCGCGGTGCCGCGCTGCGGCTTTCAACACTACTCCCGGTTCCGGGCGGTCAGCCAGGTGCTAAAACTCTGCCTCGCGCTCCTCTGGGAGCCCATCAACCCTCACGTGCTGCTGCAGTTCCTGATCCATCCCCTGGGCCCGGTCCCGAGCCCCATCCGCCGCGCGCTCGCCGAAGCCGTTGCCTCCGAACCCGGCATCGGCGGCCGCGCCTGGCGTACCGCCATCGAAGATCTGGACATCCATCATCTGTCCAATCAGGCCAAAGATTTGGACATCCATCAAATTCGGCGGGACATTGGCTACTGGTTCGAGAGCGCGCGATTCCCGGTCGACGCTGCACCGCTTGAAATTCTCACCGAACGGGCGCAACGCTGCGCCAACTGGCTGGCCGCACGGCTGAACACCGCCTCCGATCCCGGTGAACAGGCCATGTTCCGTGCCGCCTCTGCCCAGGCCGAAGCACTGATGAACGCGCTCAAGGGCCTCGCTGATCAGGGCCAGGACCACATCGCGAAAATCGAGCTCGACCGGCTGCTGGATGAGGTCACCCGCGTCCAATCCGACCCGAACACGTTTGCCGAAGCCGGGCGCGTCCGAGCGACCTCTCATCCCGGGACGATCGCGCAGGCGGTCAGCCAGGTCATCTGGTGGGATCTGCCGGCGCACCCCGCCGAACTCAGCTACCCCTGGTCCCAGGCCGAACTCGCCGAACTCTCGCGCAACGGCGTCGAACTGCCATCGATCGGGGCCCAATTGGAACGTCGAAGTCGCCTGTGGCGGCGTCCAATTCTGAACGCTCGACAGCGATTCATCCTCGTGGTCCACGATTCCGACCAGGGCTACCATCCCCTGTGGACCCAGCTCACCAGCGTCTTTGAAAACTGGGCCGAGGTTCGCCTCGATGAAGCGCTCCTGAGCGGTAGCTGCGAGGTCCTGCCGCACCTCGACGTGACCACCGTGGGAGTAGCCGTCCAGCCGCTGCCGACGCCGAAACGCTGGTGGGAACTGCCGGTCGAACTGGCGTTTGAAGCGCGTGATTTAGAGAGCTATTCGAGCCTGTCGAAGCTCTTTTTCCATCCTCATGAGTGGGCACTCACTTACGTTGCACGCCTCAGGACTGGCCGATCCGAAGACCTTCCGGACGGTCCCCTATTGTATGGAAGCCTTGCGCACCGGCTGTTCGAAAACTTCTTCACCTATCACGATTCGGAGCACGATTCGGAGCGTGGTTCGGAGCACGCGTCGGGAAAACCTTCCGGAAAAAGCAGCTGGCGCGACCTGCACGCGACGGATGTCCGCGAGTGGCTCGATGAACACCTGCCCACGCTGATCGCTCAGGAGGCGGCGTTGCTCCTGGAACCAGGCCGCGGGATCGACCGGCAGCAGGTGTCCGCCACCCTCGAACGAGCCCTCGTCCAACTCCTGGAACACCTGCGTGCCGCCGGCATTCAACGCGTGCGCACCGAGTATCGGGAGGAGCAAGCCTACCTTGATATCAACATCCGCGGTGCGATCGATTTGCTGTTGACCGATGCAACAGGTCAGGAGATCGTGGTCGATGCCAAGTGGGGCGGCGAGCGCTACCGGGGCGAGGAGATCGAGGCCAACCGGCATCTACAGCTCGCCACCTATGCGTACATGAGGAAGACCGCCACGGGCGCCAACCGCTGGCCGTATGCCGCCTATTTCATCATCACCAGCGGCAACCTCCTGGCGCCCGATGATTCCGTGTTCCCCGATGCCGTCGTTCACCCGCAGGCCGTCGACGAAGACATTGCCGACCTCTGGTCTCGTGGTGAGTCCACGTACCGATGGCGTCGCGAACAGCTCGATGCCGGACACATCGAAGTGAACGTCGCGGAGACCGAGCCGACCGCGCGCTCGACAGCGCCCCAGGATGCTCTGGAGAACGATCGTGGCCCCGATCGCTTCGACGACTTCACGCGCTTGACCGGCTGGAACTCGTTCTCCTGAGTCCGGTCGCACCCTTAAAAAGTAGCTACCAGACCATGGCCAACGGCAGCGCTGGGCGAAAATCCCGTCGTTGGCCTCCTCGTCCACCCTCGAGCATCACTTCCATGAAGTGTGGCTCGTTGAATCTCAGCGCCACCCGATCAGCCTGGCCAGCAGCCTCCAGGGCTGCCGATGGCCGTGACAAGGGCAGGCTGATCTGAATCCCGGTGACGCGGTGCGCATTGGCATGGGCGCCCGGCGTGCGCGGCCCCACCGATGGCTGGTATACGCACAACGGTTCCCGGGTCTCCGCTGAGTTGTCGCCGACGTGCAGGGTTTGGCCGTCGCTCAGGTAGTCCGGGTGGTAGGCCCAGCCGGGAAACGGTGTGCCCGTGTCCGCGCTCTTGAAGACCAACCCGAAAGGGGACGCGTCCGCTGCGGCAAACCGTTCGGGGAACAACAGACCCGAACCCGGCCCGCGTCGAGCCTCCTCGGCATCACGCAGGTAGACGAGCTCGAGCATCGCATCGGCGAAGAAGAAGCGGCGGTTTGCCGTTCCCTGGCCGGGATGATCGTTGGCCGGTCCCTCAGTTAGGCCGATTTCCTTCAACAGTGAGGCCTCGGGCGCACCCGGCGTCGTCAGAATGAAGAAATGGTCCAGCTCAATGTGCACGTTTGTCAGTATTGGACATCCATCAAAGTTTAGGACATCCATCAAAGTTTGGGACACCCATCATCTTTGATTCGAGGCAGGCGGCCTGAAGTTAGGGTGGGACGAGGCCAGCAGCGCGGCCACGATGAAGACCAGAACGACGAGAAATTCGAAGTGCCATGGCGGGTTAGCCTCACCGGCCCACGGGTGCCGTGCAACGCGTACAATTCGCCCGTGACTGCCCCAGACTTCGCCCACGTCACCTTCATTTCCGCCGGCGCGGGCAGCGGTAAAACCTATCGCTTGACCGAAGAACTCGAAGCTGCGCTGGTCGAAGGCGGGGTCAACCCAGCCGGCGTCATCGGCACCACCTTTACCGTGAAAGCCGCCGGCGAGCTCAAAGAACGCGTCCGCGAACGGCTGATTGCCTCGGGCCGCCCCGAACGCGCCGAGCAGATGGCCCAGGCCTTGATCGGCACGGTGCACAGTGTCTGCGAACGCCTCTTGAAACGCTTCGCCTTCGAGCTGGGCCTGTCTCCAAAGCTCGACGTCATGAGCCTTGCCGACGGCCAGCGTTTCTTCAACCAGGCGCTGGATGAGGTCCTGGACATTGAGCGCGTTCGGGTCATGAACCAGCTCGCTTTCCGCCTCGGTCAGGACAATTGGCAAACAGCCGTGAAGGATGTGGCCGACAAGGTCCGGGAAAACGATCTGGGCAAAGCCGATCTCGCGGCCATGGGCCGCGACAGCGCCGCGGCACTGCTTGACTTCTTTCCGACGCCGCTGGGCCACGATCCGCAACCGGCCTTGATCGACGCGGTCAGCGAAGCCATCGCCGCCATTAATCTCAACCACGACACTACCAAGGGGGCTGCCAAGTATGAGCGGCTGTTGCGTCAGTCGATCTATCAATTGCGCCGACCGGATTGCCCCTGGTCGGTGTGGATCAAGCTTTCCGCGGAAACGACGACGGCTAAGACCGAGCACGTCGCTGCCCCGGTCCGCGAGGCGGCGGCGGCTTATGCCGCTCATCAGGATTTTCACGCCGACATCCGCGCGTACACGGAAGGCGTGCTCGAAATCGCGGGTCTGGCGCTGAAGCGCTTCCAGGCGCTCAAGACCGAAGCGGGACTGATCGACTTCTCTGACATGGAACAGCTCACCCTGCATGCCCTGGACGACCCGACCATCACCAACCGGCTTGCCGACGAGCTCGAACTGTTGTTGGTGGATGAATTCCAAGACACCAACCCCATGCAACTGGCGCTGTTCGTGAAGCTCGCGCAGCTTGCGGACCGGGTAATCCTGGTGGGCGACGTGAAACAGGCGATCTACGCATTCCGGGGGTGCGACCCGGACCTCGTCTTCGAGACCCTCGACGCTCTCACCCAGGGCGATGCGAAATCGAGCAAGCTGGAGAATTCCTGGCGTTCGCGCCCGGCGCTCGTCTACTACGTGAACGAGGTCTTTGCGGCCGCCTTCGCAGCCGACGAAATTGCACGCGATAACGTCACCCTTGAACCCGTCCGGGAAGAAATGACCGGCGAACCCGCGGTGTTGCGCTGGGACATCGCCGGGGGCAACAAACGAGAACGGGCTGGGTCCCTCGCTCAGGGCATCGCTGATCTCGTCACCACCGGTTACCTGATCAGCGACCCCGAAAGCGGCGATCCGCGTCCGGTCCGCTGGGGTGATATCGCCGTGTTGTCACGCACCAACGCCAATGTCGAAACCATCGCGCGCACGCTGAAAGATCAACGCGTACCGATGAAGATGACCCTGGAGGGGCTCTTCGCAGTTCCCGAGGTCTGCCTCGCCAAAGCCTGCCTGCGACGTCTGAACGACTTCACCGACACCCTGGCCACCGCCGAGATCATGGCGTTGGCCGATTCGGCCGAGCCCGAAACCTGGCTCGCAGATCGGCTCACCTTTCTTGCCGCGGAGGAGGACCCCACCCGCTGGGCGGAAGCGGGCCACCCCATCATCCGGCGCCTGAAAGAACTGCGCCCCGGCACCGCGCTAGCCTCCCCGGTGGAGATCGTCGCCCGCGTATTGAACGACGTGGGCGTGCGCCAGGCAGCCACGGGCTGGGGCCCGGACGCCATCAAGGCGGCCCAGCGCCAGCGCAATCTGGATGCGTTTCTGAACTTGGCCGTCGAGTACGAAAACCACTGCGAGGGCCAGCATGAGGCAGCCACGCTCACCGGGTTTCTGTTCTGGGTGGAACACCCGAACTCCCCGGAGCTCGACCTCCAGCCCGTCGTCACCTCCGGCGATGCCGTGCACGTGCTCACCTACCACCGCGCCAAGGGACTGGAGTGGCCGGTGGTGATCGCCACGGATTTCGAACGTGACGAGCGCACCAGCCTGTGGAATGTGCGCGTCAACCTGACCGCCGACTTCGATGTGGCCGCACCGCTTGCGCACCGGAGCATCCGGTTCTGGCCGAACCCCTTCGGCAACAGGACGAAGAACCTGCCAACGCTCGATCGCATCATGGCTTCCGCGGAAGGTCGCGAATGTGCCGCGAAGCACGCATCAGAGGGGCGTCGCCTTGCGTACGTTGGCATGACCCGAGCCCGGGATGCGCTGGTGATCGCGCTGCCCGAAAAGGAGCCGGGTGAATCGGCCTGGTTGCAGACCTTTGCGTCCGACTTCGTACTGCCGATGGATGGAACGCTCGCACTGCCTGACGGCCAGACCATAGATACTCGAGTAAGGGCGTACGACGGTGCAGGTGCGACCCCAGACCCGCTCGCCTTCACCCCACGCTGGTTCCAGCCCCGGCCGCGCCGGGACGATATCCCGCGCGAAGGCCTCAGCCCCTCGGCGGCCGAACCGATCGAGGGGGCCGGCATCGGCGAAATCATCGAACTCGGTGAGCGCATCACCCTGAGCGGTGGCGACATGACCGCAATCGGCAGTGGCCTGCATGCGGTGATCGCGGCGGAGCTGGTCAATCCGAATCAGAAGGATGCGGTCAAACGCGCCTGGGCGATCCTGACCTCCTACGGGGTGGCGGCGTTCATCGCGGCGGCGGACGCGATGGAAGCCGCACGGCGATTCCGCGAGGCGGTGGAGGAGCGATTCAAACCAAAACAGATCCTTGTCGAGTATCCGGTGACCGAAGCGCGGGACGACGGCAGGCTGGTGCGCGGCTGGATCGATGTGTTAGTCGAAACAGAAGCGGGCTGGGTGATCATCGATCATAAGTCTTCTCCGCGGCCGAAATCGGAGTGGGAACACGAGGTCCAGGAATATTCCGGCCAGTTGGCGGCCTACGCGGGTGCGGTGGCGCACAGCGGTTGGCCAGTCGTGGAGATGTGGATTCACTTCCCGGTAACAGGTGGATTGGTCAGGTTGGCTCTTCCTGGCAGGGAGTAATGGACGTCCATCATCTTCGAATTGAAACGCAGCAGTAGCGATGAACAATTCCAGCAACGCCCTGCTGCGCCAGCACGAACACCGCGCCATTCGCACCGCGTTAATTAGCGTCGGCCACGTGCTGCACGATGCCTGGTCGCATGTCCGTGCCGACTTTATGGGTGCACGATGTGACTCGCGAACGACCGGAGGGGTTCCGCCGGACGATAGGATCGTCAGACGCTAACGGCGGGGGATCAGGCGAGCCTCAGGGACCGGCCGTCGACGCCTCAGGCGTCGAACAAGTGCAGTCCGACGGCTTCGTTGCTCGTGCGTGCTTCGCCGATGCACTGCGCGAGCCGCCGAATACCCTCGCGGATGTCCGCGTCAGGCACATGCCCAAACGCGATCCGCAGATAGGAGCACTGCGCGCCGGCGAAGTGGAAGTTCCTGCCCAGGCCGTAACGCACGTCGCGTTCCGCCGCCAGGCGCTCGAGCTTCTCGTTGTCCACGTCGTCCGGATAGCGGACCCACACGAACAATCCACCGGGTGGGTGCGACCACACGCAGAGCGTGTCCGCGTACTCGGCGAGCGACTCGACCACGATATCGCGCTTGCGCTTGAGCGATACGTTGGCCGCCTCGGTGTGTGGCCAGACGCTGTCGCCGAAATACTCGGCGAGCACCGCGGCAGCGAAGTAGTTGCTGCCGGCATCGTTGCGCTTGGCGAGCACGCGCGCGAGCACGCTCGGCTGCGCGTAGACGTATCCCAGCCGCACGCCCGGGGCGAAAATCTTCGACAACGAGCAGATGTAGATGTGGCGCTCATGCTCTTCAAGCGCGTAGAACGCCGGTGCCTTCTCGCCGTCGTAGTGCACATCTCCGTAGCAGTTGTCCTCCACCAGGATGCACTCGTGGCGTTGCACGATGTCGATCACCTGAAGCTTGCGTTCGCGCGACATGACCGCGCCCGTTGGGTTCTGATACGTGGCGGTAGTGTAGATGAAACGCGGCTTGATGCCGTCGTTGGCGAGTCGATCGAGGTGGTCCTCGAGCGACGCCGGGCGCATCCCTTCCTCGTCCATCGTCACGCCATGCATCTGAATCCCGAGACTGCGATACGCGGCGAGCGTACCCGGATAGCAGAATTCCTCGACCAGCACGTGGTCATCGTTGTGCGTGATCAATGCATCGGCGACTACCGTCACGCCCTGCATGGATCCGTTCATGAGCGTCAGGTGGTCGGGATTGACTGCCACGCCCTCCCGGTCGGATTCGCGCGCCGCCAGGATTTCCCGCAGGCGCGGGTGCCCGAGACCGCCGTGGTAGTTGGACAAGGCCTCGTACTCGTTGTCGATGGCGCGAGCGGCGGCGGCTTTGAACGCCTTCACCGGGAAGTCTTCGGGATTCGTGCGGCCGACCGCGAAATCGATAGTCATGAAACTACTCGCTGTGAAGGTGGTTGATGTGAAGCTGGGCGCTGTAGCGCTGGGCGTCGCATCACTGGTGTCCCTGCGGCATCGATGTAGGCACGTCCGGGGTGAAACCCGAAGCCACCCATTCGCATTGCGCCATGTTCCAATGCGAGAAGTACCCCCGTGTTGCCGGATCGGGGTGCGGCGCGACTCGTTCCGGAACGAGATTCCAGTCGCCACTCTCGTTCTCCTGCTGCGTGAGCTTTACCTCGACCTTCATCTTCTCCTGGCGCTTTTGCGGCGACGCGTAAGATTGAATGTCCGGATTTTAGCCGCTGTTGTCCAGCAGTGGATTGGACTACCCTCGATCGCGACGGTGTGATGGATCGACAGGGGGAAGTGACCATGAGCACCCAGCACCTTGCGCCTACGGCGAGTGAACTCCTGGGGCCTGGCGGCGCCTACGAACTTGTCGAAACCGACATCAACGGCGTGCGCTTACCCACGTTCAAAAACGCGCCCGTGCACCTGCGTGAGTACTACCAGGCGGCGTTGGAATGGGCCGATGCAACCTTCTACGTCTACGAAGACGAGCGCTACACCTTCGCCGACGCCTGGCTGCAGGCTGAGCGCGTCGCCGCTGCGCTCACGGATCTCGGGGTCAAGCCCGGCGATGTCGTCGGTATCGCGATGCGCAACTACCCTGAATGGGTCTGGGCGTACATGGGCATCACCGCCCTGGGTGCGATCGTAGTCGCGATGAACGCCTGGTGGTCGGGCGAAGAGATGATGTACGGCATCCACGACAGCGGCCTGAAGACCATCTTTGTCGATCGCGAGCGCCTGGAGCATCTGTCCCCCTACCTCGATGAGCAAGACCTCGATGTGATTGCGGTACGCACGCCCCACACCAGCGGGCGCGGTGTTCGCACCTGGGAGGAATTCCTGGCAACTTCCGACGGCTCACCGAAATGGCCGGACATTGCCGCCGACGACCATGCCATGATCCTCTACACCTCGGGTTCGACCGCACACCCGAAGGGCGCGGTCTCCTCGCACCGCGCGATCATCCACTCTCTGTTGGGCTGGGAAGCAGGTGCGGCGCTGGCGCGGGCTCAAGCCGGGCGTCCGCAACGGCCGCGTGAGTCGCAGCCGTCGATGATTCTCACCGTGCCGTTGTTTCATGTGACGGGGCTGAACGGGCAACTGCTGCCGTCGTTCGGCTCCGGACGCAAAGTCGTTGGCATGTACAAGTGGGATGCGGAAAAAGCACTCGCCATCATCGAGCGTGAGGGCATCACGCACTTCAGCGGCGTGCCCACCATGGCGTACGAACTCGTCAACTCGCCGAATTACGACAACTACGATCTGTCGAGTCTGCGCAGCATAGGCGGGGGTGGCGCGGCGATGACGCCCAAACATTCGCAATGCATCGATGAACGCAGTCAACGCAAGACCCGCGCGAGTGCCGCCTACGGCATGACCGAAACCAACGGTCTCGCCGCG
Source organism: Gammaproteobacteria bacterium (assembly GCA_004357385.1). Classification (GTDB taxonomy): domain Bacteria; phylum Pseudomonadota; class Gammaproteobacteria; order Pseudomonadales; family Azotimanducaceae; genus SMWF01. The sequence continues at coordinate 18,426 of SMWF01000082.1, forward strand.
TCCAACGCCGGCGACAACCTCCGGCAGCGACCGACGAGCTGTGGCCGGCCGATGGCGCCGCTGGTGCAGATGCGCATCATGGCGCGGGACGGCAGCGAAGTTCCGCGCGGCACCACCGGCGAGATTCAGATCAAAGGACCGATGCTGTTCTCGGGGTATTGGAACAACCCGGAGGCGACCGCCGATGCGCTGGTGGACGGGTGGCTGCGCTCCGGCGACATCGGGCACATGGACGAAGAGGATTTTGTCTACATCACGGATCGTGAGAAAGACATGATCATTCGGGGTGGCGAAAACATCGGCTGCCCCGAAGTCGAGGCGGTGATCTTCAACCACGCCAAAGTGGCGGAGTGCGCCGTGTTCGGCATACCCGACGAACGTCTTGGCGAAACCGTAGCGGCGGCGGTGATGGTGAAGCCGACCGAACTGCTTACGGTTGGCGACATCCAGTCATTCGTGGGCGAACATCTGGCGCGGTTCAAAGTGCCGGAGCACGTCTGGATCTATCAAGAACACCTGCCGCGGACGGCTTCAGGCAAGATATTCAAGCGGGGATTGCGACTCGAAGCGCTCGAGAGGCTGAAGTTGGATGAAGCCATCGCCAGCTGAGGCCCGGTGAATCTCGACCCCTTCCAGATCATTGGTGAATTCCTTGGCACCGAGGATGGGCTCGCCACGGTGCAAGGCGTGCGCGAGGTGTTGGACGGTCTCGCGACGTTGTTGAACGACGATCCGCCGGACGTCGGGGGTTTCCATGGGGCCGTTCCTTACCGGCAGGTGGAAGGCCGTGAATTGACCCTCGACGTGATCGTGCCGAAGGGCGAAAGCCCGTTTCCGGTGCTGGTCTACTTCCACGGGGGCGCGTGGGTCTGGGGATCACCTGCGACCCACAGAAAGCTGACGTTTCGATTGGCCGAGCAGGGTTTCCTGACCCTGAGTGTCGACTACCGTCTGGCCCCGGAGCATCCCTTCCCGGCGGGATTCAACGACTGCGTCCACGCCATTCACTTTGCCGCGCACAACGCCGGGCAATGGGGCGGCGATTCCAAGCGGCTGGTGCTCGCGGGAGACTCGGCGGGTGCCAATCTTGCGGCGGCGGCGGCGATAGAACTTGCCGATCGCGTTGCCGCGCCGGCCATTCGGGCGGTCGGTCTGATGTATGGTGTGTTCGACTTCTCGGACTTCGCGTCCGACGGGGTCACTCGGCTGCTGGTGGATGCCTACCTCGGTGGCGAAGAAGCGTTGGTCGGGGACCCACGCGTCAGTCCGATCGTGAGTGCCACGAAGCTGCCGCCGGCCCACATTGCCGTGGGCAGCGCCGACCCACTGATCGAGGACGCGCAGGGGCTCCGCGCTGCCCTGGCCCGGGCCGGGAAAGTCCACGACTTTCATGTCTATGAGGACATGCCGCATGCGTTCATGCAGATGGAATTCCTGTCTGATGCACAGCCGGGCATTCGCCGGATGACCGACTTTTTGCATGGCGCCCTCGAAGCGCCCGAACCATAGACGCGGGCCGGACGGTCCGAAGACCTTGACGCTGCCGCCCCTTCAGCACCTTCAAGTCGAACTTCGCGCGGCGCGAATTCCGCTGATCGGGGTCATCGCACACCACCACTGGCTGGTGCTCGAGCGCGATGGTCGGCAGGATCGCTGGGAGGTGTGGCAACGGCCGAACGCCGGCGGTCAAAGTTGGGGGTACCTCCACCGGAATCTGCTGCTGCCCGAAAGCGGTGTCGGAAATGGTCCGAGCTGGCTCGTTCACGCGTGGGCCGGTGAGGATGCGCAAGATCTCGCCCGGCGGCTCGAGCGCTGCGCCGACGACTACCCGTGGTGCAGTCGTTACCGCTACTGGCCGGGACCGAACAGCAATACGTTTGTCCAGTGGGTACTCGGCGAGCGATTCGCTTTGCCCGTCAGAGCCTTTGGCAAGCGCTACGCAAAGTTAGCCTCGTAGCTGCCGCGACCTTAAAATGAGACAAAACTTGATTTCGTCTCAAAAACGAGACAGAATCGCGATCTGTTTCATTTTTCAGTGGGTAGGTCATGAATGATCGCGTCTATCCCCGACCCGACCGCCGCTTGGCGCTCGCCGAGGGGCCGCGTGTGGTTTCGGAAGTCGCTTCGCTCATGGCGGCGGCCCCGTTTCTGTCTCAGGCACCGCGAGGTGATGGTCATGCGGTGCTGGTGATGCCGGGGTATGGGGCAAACGACAGATCCACAACGGTGATACGCCGCTTCCTGTCCTCTTTGGGGTATTCGACCCACCCCTGGAACCTCGGGACCAATCGGGGACCGGCAACGCCGGACCTGCGTGCCAGGTTAGGCCAACGTCTCGACGAAGTGTTCGTCGCTGCCGGCGAAGCCAAGGTGAGCCTCGTCGGCTGGAGCCTGGGGGGCGCGTACGCTCGGTTGCTGGCTCAGCGCTATCCGGACAAAGTGCGCCAGGTCATCACGCTGGGCAGCCCCTTTGCCGGCAGCCCGCTGCCCGGCATCCCCAGCAGCGCAGTCTTCAGCAAGACTGACGGCATCGTGCCCTGGCAGATCGCCACACAACCCACCACTGAGATCGCAGAGAACATCGAAGTCTACGCGAGCCACCTCGGCCTCGGGTTCAACCCCGCCGTGTTGTACGCGATGGCGGATCGACTGGCGAATCCCGAAGGCCAATGGCGGCCGTTCGAACGCCGGGGCTGGAAGCGTTTCGTTTACGGTCCAGCACGCCTGGAGGGCGACGATGCGCCGTCCCGAGACCGCGCCGACGCGACTGTGGTCACCGAGCACTGACGACCATGACGCGAACGACCTGGCACACCTGCCAACCGATGGATCTGCACAGCCTCGCGCGGCAGTGGTTCATCGGTGCGCGGCGGATAGAACTGCAAAAACTCGCGGTGGAGCTCGGCATCTCGCGCGCAACCGTCTATCGATGGGCGGGCAGCGCGGAACAACTTGTGGGAAAAGTGCTGGCCTCCCTCGTCGATGACACGTTTCAACAGATACTGCGGCGGACCACCAGTACTGGAAGCAAACGCGTGCTCGAAGTGGTGAACCGCGGCATGCACGCTGCGTATCGATTCCGGCCGCTACGGCAATTCCTGGCCAAGGATGCGCAACTGGGTCTGAAGATCGTGGCCTCGAAGCACAGCCCGGTGCAGGAACGCACCATCGCCAATCTTCGGCAGCTGCTCGAAGAAGAGGTGGATGCCGGCCACATGACCTTGCCCGTCGAACCGGCCGTAATGGCGTACGCGCTCACACGCATCGTGGAGTCGTTTCTCTACGCGGACCTCATCACCGGCGCGACGCCGGATCTTGAGAACGCATCGAAAATCCTGGCGCTCATGCTGCGTCAGGGTTCATGACCCAGACCTTGACCAAACCCCGTTTCACAATCCAAATAGGAGAATTTCCATGCTCAGAGTCGGCGACACTGCGCCCGATTTCAAACTGAAGGATCAATCCGGATCCCTCGTAACCCTCGACCAGATGGCTGCCAACGGGGATCTGATCCTGTATTTCTACCCGGCCGACTTTTCCCCGGTGTGCACGGCCGAGGCCTGTGCGTTCCGCGACAGCTTTAAAGGCGTATCCGACATCGGCGTCCAGATCGTCGGCGTCAGCCCACAGAGTGTCGCCAGCCATCAGCGTTTCGCGAATGGCTTTTCGATCCCGTTTCCGCTTCTGAGCGACCCGGCTAAGAAGGTGATCGGCGCCTACGGTGTCGATGGACCCTTTGGCTTCGGTGTCCGGCGCGCGACCTTTTTGATCGACAGCTCGAAGATCATTCGCAACCGCGTGGTTTCGGAGCTGTTTGTAGGCTCTCA
>SMWF01000083.1 GCA_004357385.1 Gammaproteobacteria bacterium
CCGCACCTGATCGAGGGACTGGACTACGGACTGGCCGCGGCCGGCGGCGTGGTCGCATTGATGACCGGGTGTCAGATGCTCGGCCAGATCGGCGGCGGCTATCTGGGTGATCGCTTCGACAAACGGATCATCACTGCATTGTGCATGGTCTCCCACGGCGTCGGCATGGTGGTGATTGCCTATGCGCAGTCGTTTCCGATGGTCATCGGATTCGCGCTGTTGCACGGGATTGCCTGGGGAGTGCGCGGGCCGTTGATGGTGGCACTGCGAGCAGATTACTTCGGCCCTGGTTCCTTCGGCACCATCATGGGTTTCTCGTCACTGATCGTGATGCTGGGCATGTCGGGCGGGCCGATCTTTGCCGGCTACATGGCCGACCTGTACGGCAGCTACGAGGTCGGCTTTCTGTACATCGCCGGCAGCTCACTACTGGGTGCGCTGTGCTTCCTGTTCGCGCGCCCGCCGAGCCCGACGTTCAAGCCATCATGAGCTTTTCATGCGCACCCATCATGCGCTCGCGAATGGGCACGTTTTCCGGACAGGCACCGGTGCACGGTGCGGAGCAGGTCAGACAGACATCGGCCTGCTTGTCGAGCTTGGCGTAGAGTTGCATCGCCTGCTTCTGGTCCCCGTAGTCCTCGAAATACATGCGGTGGCGCAGCACGTCGTTGATGGCCACGCCTTCCGGACAACTGTCGAGACACGCACCGCAGTGTGCGAAGCAATGGGTGCCGGCGATCTGGCGGTCGTACTTGTCCAGCACCGCGACGTCCTTCGAGGACAAGGCGGCGCCTGAGGCAAACAGATACTCGTCCACGTGCTGGGTATCGAAGAACGACACCACCAGGCACGACACGCTGGGATTGGACAACACCCACTTGAAGGCGGCCTGGGTATAGGAGTCTGCTTCGGGACGGAACTCGGCCAACCCCTTGTGTTTGGCGCCTTTGAGCGTCTTCATGGCGACGATGCCTACGCCCTTGGCGGCGGCCCGGTCGATGATCTCGAGTTGATGCGGCCAGGCGCCGTGGTGATAGGCGAGCATCATCACGTCGAATCGATCGCTGTCGATCGCGGCATTGGCCACTTCCTCGAGATTCGGGGTGTGCGTCGACACGCCGAGGAAACTCACTTTGCCCGCGTCCTTGGCGCGGTCGAATGCTTCGTGGACATTCGGGTCCATCAATCGTGCCACCGAGTCGCAGGAGTGGATATGCACCAGTTCCACGTGCTCGGTGCCGAGCCGCCGGAGGCTGCCGTCCAGCGCGTCGAGATACTCCCTGACGCTCGATCCCTGGCGGACATGGCCGTCTCCCGTGCACCACTTGGTGGCGATGAACAGCTCGTCGCGGCGCCCTTTGATTGCCTTGCCGATCACGTCTTCGGCTTTGAATCCAGCATAGTCGGGCGACGTGTCGATGTAGTTGACGCCTCGATCGAGCGCCAAGCGCAAAAACCCGACTGGATCGGGGTGACGCAGAAACATCGTGGTGCCGATCGATATATCCGAAACCTTGGCCCCGGTTCGTCCGAGCGTCCGATAGCTCTGGACGCGTGAGCCGAGCCATGCTTCGCGGTGGGTTGGGGCGGTTTGCTCGACCTGGGGAAGTATCGCGGGGCCGGTCACGGTTGCCCAACCCGATACCCGGCCGACGGTCCCCGCGGCGACGCCGATCACGCCGCCGGTAATGGCCGCGCCGCCGGCGAGAAAGCGTCTGCGGCCCAGGCCTCTGGAGGGATCTTCCGCGCTCGTCTTCGGCGGAACGCGACGCGCCCAACGCACGCTGAGCCACAGCCCGACAATCACTGCGACGGCGAACACGACGGTGGGCAGCAAGGGAATCATCGAGGGATCCATGCCCACCACCCGCTCCTGCAGATAGCCACCGAGGCCGACGTAGCCGAGCAGCGCTGCTGCAATCCACACGCCGAACACCAGCCAGCCGGCCAGGGGGTCACGTGGTTTGGGGTGGGTGGTCGGTTCCGCCATCATCGCTCTCCTTCGAATATAGGATCCGCAATTGGACTATCGGTCTGCCCTGCAATCGCGTCAACCGGTGAACACCGCTTTGGCTGCGATTGATCTACAATTCCCGACTCGCATCAACCAGAGACATCAACCGGTTGCTAGAACCGTAACAAAAAGGGGACACCGATGATCGGATACACCACGCTGGGCACCAATGACCTCGATCGGGCGATCGCGTTCTACGACGCCCTGCTCGCGGAATTCGGCGCCACGCAGATCATGAACGACGGCCGCATCGTCATCTGGGCAGCGGAAGGCAGCACGGGAGGGATGCTGGCAGTCTGCACGCCCCATGACGAGCAGGCCGCGACGGTCGGGAACGGCATCATGGTGGCGCTGAGTGCCGGCTCGAAGGACAAAGTCGCCAGCCTCCATGCCCGGGCGTTGGAACTGGGCGCCACCGATGAGGGCGAGCCAGGGCCGCGCGGCGAAGGCGGCTTCTACGGGGCGTACTTTCGCGATCTGGACGGCAACAAGCTGGCAGCTTTCGTGATGGGTTGAGGATCATTCGCCGCCGCCGGCGGTTTTGAATCCAGAAACTCCCGCGGCCGTCTTAAAGCCAGAATAGCGTGGCTGATCGATCGCCACTTGATTGACCACCGTCTGGCGCAGGTGTTCCGCCAGCCCCGGATGATCGAGCCTCATGCCCTCGCGCAGCGCCGCAGCTAACTGTGCGCGCAAATCCTCGAGGTTGCCGCGCGTGTCCAGCAGGGCCTGAAGCCGGGTCAGCTCCGCTGCGCGATGGGCGCCTCCGAGCGCCAGATCGCGCAGCACGATGTCCAGCGAATTGCCTGCCACGCGCGCCAGGAAGTTGGTCCGGCCGCTGGTGGCTTCCATGACGTCTTCGCGAAGGAAGTCACGCACGCTGATCACAAGTTCATCGATGCGCGGCATCTCGGTTGAGCTGGGCCCGGGGTCCTCGATGAGTTCGACGCTCCCCGGAATCAGCAGGTTGACGCAATCGATCTGGCACTCGGACGAGCGCCGCCCGATACCGGGTCGCTCTACGGTCTGATCGGGGCCGTTCCGGTAGTGTTCCGCCATGCCCAGGCAGCCGACCGCCCACCAGAACGAGCCGTACACCTCCCAGAAGTGAACCCGCGCCGGATCGACCGCCGTACCCGAGACGGATTCATAGCCGGCAAACAGTTCGGCATACTCACCAAACCCGCCAACCGGCAGGTCGCTGCGGCCGAAGCGCCAGGAGTTGGTGCAGATCCAGCCGAGATCTCGCATCGGGTCACCAATGTGGGCCACCTCCCAGTCCAGCACCGCGACGATGCCAGCGGGCGAGACCATGACGTTGCCGTTGCGGAAGTCGTTGTGCACCAGGGTGTGCGCGGTTTTCTCGGGCATGTGGTCGAGCAGCCAGCGTGCCGCGTAATCGATCATCGGTTGGGGCGTCTCGAAGGCCTCGTAGCGTTCTCGAAGCTGATGGATGAATGCCTCGGTTTCCATGGTCGCGAGCCGCGGCCGCAGGCCGCTGGCGTCCAGATCGATGGCGTGAATTCTCGCCAGCACCTGACCGCATTCGAAGGCGAGCCGTGGGCGGATCTCCTCCAGTTCGGGCGCGCGAACGATCCGGGCGCCCAGCGCCTCGCCGTCCAACCATTCCATGATGAAGCCTTCGCCGAGCCCGTCAGCCGGCTGCAGGACATAGTAGATGTCGGGTTCCGGCACGCCAACGGCTTGGGCGGCCTGAAACAGCGCCGCTTCGCCGGCGAGCCCGACGCGGGACGCGGCTGCTTCGGGGTCTGTCACCCCACCTGGGGCCCGGCGCATGGCAAGTGGTTGCTTGCCTCGAGCGCCGTCGATGATCAACCGGTAGGTCTCCTGACTGGCCCCGCCCGAGAGGCGCTCGAAGGACACCAACGCCCGGCAGTCCGGGATCTGCGTCGTAACGACCTTCGCGAGGTGCTCGCGGAATTCGGCTTGATCCACCATCGGGTGCCGTGCGCTTTAGCTCTCGACCACGCCCTTGGGTGCCCGCTGCTTCATGAATCCGAACATGTAGCCTGCCACCCGGCGCAGCTGGATCTCTTCCGCCCCCTCGGTGATCCGGTAGCGACGGTGGTGGCGGTAGATGTGCTCGAAGGGCTTGTGCCGTGAATAGCCCATGCCACCGTGCACCTGCATAGCGCGGTCAGCGGCATCGCAACACAGGCGGTTGGCCTGGTAGTTGCACATCGAGACTTTGTCGGACACCGAGAATGCGCCGTACTCGTCCATCATCCACGCGGTCTTGTGGATCAACGCACGCAGCATCTCGGCGGTGGTGTGGAGCTCGGCCAGTGGAAACTGGATGCCCTGATTGATGGACAGCGGCTTGCCGAAAGGCTTGCGTTCGTTGGCGTACGCGACCGACTCGTTGATGCAGTATTGGGCTGCGCCGAGGCTGGAAGCGGCCTGGCGAATGCGGTTTTCGTTGAAGAAGTGTTGCACCACCCCCAGGCCGCGACCCTCGCCGCCGAAGATCGCGTCGTGCGGAACCCGGACGTTCTTCAGCGACACGTGGGCGTGGTCGGTGGGCATGTTGAAGGTCCACAGGAACGCTTCGATCTTGAAACCCTCGGTGTCCGCGGGTACCAGAAACGCGGTGATGCCGGCGCCGTCGCCCGCCTTGCCGCTGGTGCGCGCCATAATCATGTCGTACTTGGCCTTGTGCATGCCGGTGTTCCAGATCTTTTCGCCGTTGATCACCCACTCGTCGCCGTCGCGTACTGCCGTCGTTTCCATGTGGGTGGCATCCGAGCCATGGTTCGGTTCGGTGATGCCGAACGCGAAACCCCTGCGGCCGTTCAGCAGATCGTCCATCCATTCGTCTTTCTGCTGATCGGTGCCGTAGTTCATCATCAGCAACAGGCCGACGTTGTTGCCGACGATCGAGTGCTCGTTCTGCAAGTCGTTGTGCAAGCCGAGCCCTTTGGCGGCGAAATGTTCGCGAATGATTGCCATTCCCAGATTGGTGCCATCCTTGCCGCCCAGTTCCTTGGGCAGCGGGTAGCGATAGTGGCCGGCGGCATCCGCACGCCGGCGCGCCTCGGCCAGCAGGGCCTCCCATTCTTCGTTGGGCAGGCCGCCGCGGTCCCAATCGGTGCGGGCGTCTTCGCGCCGATAATCGAAGAAGCGGATATTGTCGTCCTGCTGCTCCAGCGGTTTGATTTCGCGCTCGATGAAGTCATCCAGTTCGATCAGATAGTCGGACAATTCCTGTGGTATATCGAAATTCATGACTTGTTACCGATTTGTTACAGGGTTAATCTTACCCCGGTCGTGGTTGGTGAGAGCAACCGCGATTGTGCACGACAAATGTTCAGGGGAATACTCATGGAAAGACACACCAGGTGGTTGCCGATGCTGGTTGCGAGCGTGTGCCTCACGTTCGTAGCCGCTGCGCAAGCGCAGCAAGAGATCGAGGAAGTCATCGTCACGGGGTCCTATATCAGGGGGACGCCGGAGGATGCCGCATCGCCCGTCGACGTGATCACGCGTGAAGACATGGAGCTGTCCGGCAACCCGAGCCTGGTCGAGATGATCAAGCGTATGCCCGCGGTAACGGGCGTAGACGGTGAGCAGAACCAGTTCCAGTCCAATGGGCTTGAAGCGATCTCGAACATCAATCTGCGGGGTCTCGGGCCGGGACGGACGCTCGTTCTGCTGAACGGAACGCGCATGGTTCCGACGCCATTCGCGGTGCCGGAAACGGGTCAGCAGTTTGTCAATACTAACGTGATTCCGTCAATTGCCGTGGGGCGCATCGAGCTGCTGAAGGACGGCGCCAGCGCCACTTACGGGTCTGATGCCATTGCGGGTGTAGCGAACTTCATCACTCGCTCGGATTTCCGCGGCATTGAAATCTCGGGAACGTTCAAGGGGATTGATGACTCGGAAGACGATGGTGACTGGGATGGCGGCGTCATTGCCGGCCTCGGCGGCGACCGCTGGAACTTGGTGGCGTCGTTCGGCTATCAGTTTCGCACCGAGCTGAACGTGCGCGAGGTGGACTGGGCGCTGCAGGAATTTGCGACCAATCCGCGTGGCGGATGGTCCGGCATTGGCAGCCCGCCTACGTTGTTTGCGATTTCGGACCCAACCTTTGCAACGGTAACCCCGGATCCTGATTGCGCCACCGTAGGTGGCTTTGTGGACGGCGCAACCTGTCGGTTTCGTTACATCGACTTCGACAACATTGCCGAGGAAGAGGAGCATTGGCAGTTCTTCGTCGAGGGCGCATATGATATCAACGACACGACGACGTTGACGGGCGAGTTCCTGTTCGCCCATGACGAGACGCCGGAGTGGAACACCTCGCCGTCATTCCCCCCGCAAGCACTCTTCGGTACAGACCGAGTGGCTGTGCCGGGGATGCCTCATTTCGACGATTTTCTGGAGCGTAACCCGCAGCTCGGACCCGAATGGGACGCAGGGGCGTTCCTTTTAGGCCGGTTCCAAGGTGTTTCTGGACCATCTCAGGATGGTACACGCGATTATGATACGTGGCGGTTGAAGATCGGGCTCGAAGGTGACCTCGGTGACACGGGTATTGGGTATATTGCCAGCGTAGCCTACAGCACCTCGGAGATAGACATTCAAACCAATGACAGCCGCCAGGACAACGTCGCGTGGGCCTATCGCGGCCTTGGCGGCTTCGACTGTGATCAGGCGACTGGGACTCCCGGCAGCGGCAACGCGGGCACCGGCGACTGCTTTTACTTCAACCCGTTCACCAGCGGCTACACGGCCTCGCAGGCGGCGGGGTTCGAAGGTGTTGCCGGTCCCGGTAGCGGTAATGCTTTGCTCAACAACCCGGCCTTCATGGCGGATTACATGACCGAATTCCTGGGCGGCAAAACGGAAACCGAGCTGTTCGTGCTCGATGTCGTGTTCAGCGGCGAGTCCAGC
>SMWF01000009.1 GCA_004357385.1 Gammaproteobacteria bacterium
CGACGACGGGCGGGCTCTCACTGAGCTCTGGTTGAAGCACCCATTGGCCGTTGAGGTCGAAAGTCGAAGGTGGCCGGGGCGACAGGCTGCTGCAGGCCGCAGCTGCCATGAATGCGCCGATGACTATCCATCGCGTCATGTGCGAGCCTCGTGATTTTCGTTGTTATACGGTGAGCAGCCGGAATTCTGTCGCGGTTACCGACGGATACCGATGATGTTGCCCACCTGCTGTGGTCGCGCCAGGCCCTGATGGGCGGTCATCAGCGCTGATATTTGCTCCTGTGCTGCATCCGGAAAGGGCGACGCGCGCCGTTCGCTCATGTCGACGTGCAGCGCCAGCTGCTCAGAAGTCGCAGCCAGCTCACCGGTCTCGGCGTGGTACATCTGCTCGAAGAAGTGCAACCGCTTGGCATCCCAGTCGAGCAGTTGAAAGGTCACGCGGATCGGATCGTCCAGCACGAGCTCGCTCAAATAATTGACGTGGATTTCTGCGGTGAAGCACGAACCACCTCCGCTGCGCGCGTAATCGAGGCCGATCCCGAGCCCGTCATAGACATGATCAACGGCCCTGTCGAACACCAGGTTGTAGAACGCCATGTTCATGTGGCCGTTGTAGTCGATCCACGCCGCGTCGACGCGAAGTTCGGGGCAGATGATTGGGTTGTCGAATATGAACGCCTCGATGGTTGCTTCCTCTATATACACGTTGGCTGCATGTTAGCCAACGCCGCGCTTGTACGCGACGGGGCCACGCCGCATGATCGGCGGTTCGCTCTGGGAGACTCCGGGAGAGATGGGTGAAGGCGCCACCACTCGAATTTGGCACCAAGCTTGCCTATGGCACCGGTCAGATCGCGGAAGGGCTGAAGAACACCGCGATCGGCGCGTTCGTCATGTTCTACTACAATCAGGTGTTCGGTCTGCCGGGCACCCTGGCGGGACTCGCGCTCGGGATCGCACTGATATTTGACGCCTTTACGGATCCGTTGGCCGGTTCGTTGTCCGACAACTGGCGCTCGCGATTCGGCCGCCGCCACCCCTTCATGTATGCCTCAGCGTTGCCGTTGGCCGTGTGTTTCTACGCGCTGTTCTCACCACCGGTAGAACATCTGGACCAGTTCGAACTGTTTTTGTGGTTGACCGGCACGGTGATCCTCACCCGGGCCGCCATGACCCTCTATCACGTGCCGCACATCGCGCTGGGCGCGGAGCTTTCCGACGACTATGACGAGCGCACCGCCGTGGTCAGCTATCGTTTGTTCCTGGGGACCATGGGTAGCCTTGCGGCCTACGTCATCGGCTTCGGCATCTTCTTTCGGGACACACCAGAATTTCCGCGCGGGCAATTCAACGTCGATGCGTACGGGCCCTACGCCCTGGTGCTGGGCGTGCTCATGGTGGTCACTATCTGGTGGTCCGCCTGGGGGACCCGTAAACGGGTGCCATACCTGCCGAAGGCACCGGAGGGTGGAGCTCGGCTCACCGTCGGACAAACGCTGGCCCGGGTCTGGTTCGAGCTCACCGAAGCACTGAAGAACCGCGGCTTCCGCTGGCTGTTTGGCGGCGTGTTGATCGTGTTTCTGATGGTGGGCGTGGATGGTGCGCTGAATCTCTACATGTACACCTATTTCTGGGAGCTGGAATCGACCCAGATCGTCGTGCTTTCGATTGCGTACCCCATCGGCGTAATGATGGGCGCGCCGTTGACGAAGTACCTGCATCGATTGTTTGACAAAAAACCCGGCGTGATCTGGGGCACGGCCTGGTGGGCCGGCTGCCAGATCATCCCCGTGCTGTTACGTCTGCAAGAGACCTTCCCCGCAAACGGGACGACCACACTCGTAGCTACGCTTGCAATCATCAAGTTGTTGCAGGGTATCGGCGTGGTACAGGCATTGGTGAGTTTTCCGTCGATGGTGGCGGACATCGCGGATGAACACGAACTGAAGACCGGCAAGCGCCAGGAAGGAATCTTTTTCGGCGCGGTTTCCTTCTCGGGCAAAGCGACGTCCGGACTTGGCAACATCGTGGCGGGCATTGGGCTCGATCTCATCGCCTGGCCCAGGGGTGTCGACATCCAGACTGCGGCAGACGTCCCGGCACAGACCATCGTCAATCTCGGGGTTTTGTATGGACCGGTGGTTGCTGGGTTCGCGGTGGTGTCGGTGTGGTGCTACACGCACTACAAGCTGGACCGGAAGGCGCATGCGGAGATTGTCGTGGCGCTGGAAGCGCGGCGGGACGCGGCCGCCGGCTCGCTTACAAACACCAGGTGAAAATCCCATTCGGAAGCCCCATAATTGATCGCTAAATCAAGGAGTTAGGAATGGCGGACCTACCGGAGACCCTCGAAGACTGGCAACAGACCATTGATTCGTACAAGACCCCGATGGATATCGTCTGGCAGTTCAGCTATGCGATCAGCGACGACAAGCTGGCACGGCTGTACAAAAGATCCAAGCAGATGCAGTGGAATGCCGACGAGTATCTGGATTGGGACATCGAGCTGGATCCCAGCAAGCCGATTGTCGAACAGGCTTCGGGGCTGCTGAAGATCCCGTTGTTCGCGAAGATGTCGCAGGCGCAGCGGGACCAGTTTACCGCCCACTCCACCGCCCAGCTCCTGTCCCAGTTTCTGCACGGCGAGCAAGGCGCGCTGATGACCGCCGCCGCGCTGACCCATGCGGTGGAGGACTACGACGCCAAACTGTTCGGCGCAACTCAGACCATGGATGAGGCGCGTCACGTGGAAGTGTACGAGCGCTATATCAACAAACTCTCGATCGTCTATCCGCTGTCTCCGTGGTTGAAGAAGCTCATCGACATGACGTTGCAATCTGGAAGTCCGGCCAAAATGATGTGCGGTATGAACATGGTCGTAGAGGGGTTGGCCTTAGGCGCGTTCCACAACATGCACAAGACCACCACGTGCCCCTTGCTGAAGAAGCTGACCGAAGGGGTGCTCGCCGACGAGGCCCGGCACGTCGGTTTTGGCAACATCTACTTTTCAAGCATCATCAAGAAACTACACCCGGACGACCGTGAGGACGTGGCCCAGTTTGCCTTCGAAGCCATCAAACTGCAGGTAGACGCGCAGGGCGGCCCGGATGGCAAGGGACCGCGGGAACCGAACCCGGGCTTCCTGATGGTTCTGGAAAACTGCAACATCGACCCCCAGGATTTCTTCAAGGCCTTTCTCGAATCAGGTGCAGGTGGGGCCTTTACGGCCAAACTGCCACCAGGCCACATCCACTCGTTCAAGGATCTGATGATGCCGGCCCTCGTTCGGGCCGGCGCGATCACCGACCGCACCCGTGCGCTGTTTGAAGCGGAGGGTATTCCGGTGCACGACAGCCTGGCGGTGTTACGTAGCATGGAAGACGTGAGTACCGGTGCGGTTGCCGGGGAAATCCAGGAAGATGACGATCTGCTGCCGAACGTCGAGGCAGCTCGGGAAAGCTCCGTCTAGTCCGCTAATCCGGCAATCATGATCAGCACTGCATCGCTGCTTGCCCAACGGTCCTGTGCGATTTTCTGATAGGCGTCGGATTCGTACCACGCCTTTGCATCTTCGTTGGACGGAAATTCGATCAACACCGTACGGGTGCAGTCGTAGTCGCCTTCGAGAACCTCCTGGTTCTCATCCACTGCCAGGATCTTGCCGTTGTAGTTGTCGAACACGTCCATGAACGCGCCCTCGTACTGTGTGTAACGTTCGCGATCGTTGATCTTGAGATTGGCAATCAGATAGGCAGACATGGTTGGTCCTGCTTTCGCCCGTTGGACGCTTGAGTCTATCATCACCGGCTTTTCACCCCTGGGGAATCGGTGTGGCACAAATGAACGGCGCGGAAAGCCTGATCCGAGCGTTGCTCGATGAAGGCGTGGAGTGTTGCTTCGCGAACCCGGGCACGTCCGAGATGCACATGGTGCAGGGAATCGACGCCGTCCCGGGAATGCGGGCGATACTCGGTTTGTTCGAGGGGGTGTGCACGGGAGCTGCCGATGGCTACGCCCGCATGGCGGGCAAACCTGCGACCACCTTGCTGCACCTCGGCGCCGGCTTGGGAAACGGCATTGCCAACCTGCACAACGCGCGCCGCGCTGGCACACCGCTGGTCAACCTGATCGGTGATCACGCCATTCACCATGTGCCGTACGACGCCCCGCTCACGGCGGATATCGAAGGCGTGGCCGCTCCAGTTTCGGCCTGGACCCGAACGTCGCGCACGGCCGAGGGAGTGGCGCGGGATGCGCGCGATGCGGTCCGCGCCGCGATGGCCCCGAACCCGGTCCCGCTCGGCAATATCTCCACATTGATCGTACCGGCGGACTGCGCCTGGGGCCCCACGCATTACCGCAGCGGTGAAACGCGCGCTACAGCCGCACGACCTGCTGTCCCGGAAGCTGCGATCGAGACGGTCGCAGTGCTGCTGAATGCAGACTGCATGTTGTTGTTGGACGGTGAGGCGCTTGGCGAAGCCGGTGTTCGGCAGGTGGGCAGACTGGTGGCTGCCTCCGGTGCCCAGGCGCTGTCCAGCACGTTTCCCGCGCGGGTAGATACCGGCCCGGGGCTGTGCGAGATCGGGCGCATGCCGTATTTTACCGAGCAGGCTCGGGAAGCGATGGAGCGCACCAGGCATCTGATTCTGGTTGGCGCAGAGGCCCCCGTCAGCTTCTTCGCCTACGTTGGCGAGGAAAGCAGTCTCGTGCCGGACGGCTGCGAAGTAGTGCGTCTCGCACATCGTCATGAGGATGTCCTGGGCGCTCTCGAAGCGTTGGCCGACGCCGTTGGCGCCCCCGCAGAAGGTGATGCAGTCTCAGGCGAACGCCCGAATCTCCCGGATGGCGAGCTGAGCATGCGGAGCTTCTGCACAGTGTTCGCGGCCCTGGCACCCGAGCACTGCATCGTTTCCGGCGATTCTGGTCCGGGCGCCGCGGCGTATCCGGCCTTGCAAGCGGCCGTTCGCCACACGTGGTTGAACCTCACCGGCGGCGCGATCGGACAAGGCGGTCCGGCGGCGACGGGTGCGGCGGTTGCCTGCCCGGATCGCCAGGTCTTCGCGCTGCTGGGCGATGGCGGCGCGGCCTACACGATTCAGTACCTGTGGACCCAGGCGCGGGAGAATCTGGACGTGGTTACGGTGATCTTCGCGAACCGCAGCTACGGCATCCTCGACATTGAGTACCGGCGGCTCGGGATCAACGAAGTCGGTGCGACCGCGGCGAGTCTGTTCGATCTGTCGAATCCGGACATCGACTGGGTGCAGTTGGCGGGCAGCCTGGGGGTGCCGGGTGCGCACGCCAGGACCAGCGAGGAACTCACTGCCGCACTGACCCGCGGCATCGCGGAACCCGGACCGTTTCTGATCGAGGTTCCGCTGGGACGTTGATGCAGCACGTTCTGGAATCCAGCGACGTACCTCAATCAACAGTTCAAGCCGCGAACTTCTGCAGGTGATGGTCCGAGTTGCCGAACTGCAGGTCGATCACCAGTAGCCGCTTGAAGTAGTGGCCTATGCGCAGTTCCTCGGTCATGCCCATGCCGCCGTGCAGCTGTACCGCGTTCTCGCCGATGAACGCGCCGGCTTTGCCGATCAGGTGCTTCAGCGCGTGCACGGTACGCTCGGCGCCGGGCGAACCTTGGGCGGTCTCCATGGTGGCTCGGTACAGCAACGATTTGCACTGCTCGTACTCCATGAACATCTCCACCATGCGGTGCTGCAGGACCTGAAATTCTGACAGTGGGTGGTCGAACTGCTCGCGTTGCTGCGTGTACTCGACCGTGTCCTTGTAGAGGATCTCCATTGCGCCGATCGCCTCCGCGGCGATGGCGAGAATACCGTCGATGGCGACCGCGTTGAGAATGTCGTATCCCTTGTCCACCTCGCCAAGAACGCCTTCCTTGGGCACGCGCACATTGGTCAGTTTCACTTCCGAGGCACGCAGTCCGTCGACCGTTGGAAAGTTGGTGCGCTCGACGCCATCGCTCGTCGAGTCGAGGAGGAACAGCGTGATGCCATCGGTATCGACCTGGCCGCCGGAGGTGCGTGCCGAGACGACGATGAAATCCGCCGTCTCGGCGTTTAGGACCATAGACTTGGTGCCGTTGAGTACATAGTGGTCGCCATCTTCCCGGGCGCTGGTCACCACGTCGTCGAGATCGAAACGCGCTTGCTCTTCAGCGTAGCCGAGGGCAAGTTGAATCGAACCGTCCATCACGCCGGGTAGAACGGCTTCCCTCAGTGCTTTGCTGGCGCCGCGGCGCACCGCGCCACCGCCGAGGACGATGCTGGCGAGGAAGGGTTCCACGACGAGCCCTTTGCCGAACTCCTCCATGACGATCATGGTGTCGACCTGATCGCCGCCAAAGCCGCCTTCGGCCTCATCGAAGGTCAACGTCAGCCAGCCAAGCTCTGCGAACGTCTTCCAGTGGTCCGCCGAGAACCCGGGCGCGTTCGACGCGAGCTTGATCCGATTCTCCAGCGCGTAGTGGTCGGCGACGAAACGCTGGACGCTGTCTTTGAGCAGCTTCTGCTCGTCGGTGTAGTCGAAATTCATGAGCTGTTCCTACCGTTCTCTTTGCTCGTCTGCACCGACGTGGACTTTTTCAGGCCCAGCACATTCTTGGCAATGACGTCTTTCTGTACTTCGCTGGCACCGCCATAGATGGTGTAGCCACGGCTCGCCAGGTAGCCGCCCATACCCGCGCGAGCGAAGCTCGGTCCGACCGACGTGGCTCCCCACGCGGCCGAGTAGAGGCCACCTGCCTCCACGGTCAGCTTCTGGATACGTTGTTGTATTTCGGTCCCTTTGAGTTTCATGATCGAGGACTCCGGCCCCGGAGCGGCGCCGGCGGATGCCGAGGCCAGACTGCGCAGTTCGGTGAATTCCAGGGCCATGAGATCGACTTCGAGATCGGCTACTTTGGCCTTGAACGCCGGTTCGTCCATCAGCGTCGAGTTGCCGCGCGCGATGGTGCGCGCCTGATCCTTGAGCGATTCGAGCGCGACCAGCGAACGGGACACGCCGGCCAGTCCGGTGCGCTCGTGCTGCAGCAGGCCTTTGGCGTACGTCCAGCCCTTGCCTTCTTCGCCGATGCGGTTCTCGACCGGTACCTTCACGTCCGTGATGTGGACCGTGTTGACGGAGTGGGCGCCGCCCAGGGTGATGATCGGGGTGACCTCGATGCCGTCCTGGTTCATTGGAAACAGCAGAAACGTGATGCCCTCTTGCTTCCTACCGGAATCGTCGGTGCGGGTGAGACAGAAGATCCAGTCGGCGATGTGGGCCATGGTGGTCCAGATCTTCGTGCCGGTGACCGTGTAGTAGGTACCGTCCTCGGACAGCACCGCCTTGGTGCGCAGGCTAGCGAGGTCGGACCCGGCGCCCGGTTCGGAATACCCCTGACACCAGTTCACCTTGCGGGCGCGAATGTCGGGCAGGAAGCGTTTTTGCTGCGCTTCGTTGCCGTAGTTCATGACGATCGGGGCCAGCATGCCGAGCCCGAATGGCATGTCCCAGGGTGTTGCGTGGATCGCGGTTTCCTGCTCCCAGATGTAGTGCTGGGTGGGCGACCAACCCGGTCCGCCGAACTGCGTCGGCCACTTGGGTACGTCCCAACCGCCTTTGTCTTTAGCCTTGGCGAACCAGTCCATGCGCCACTGATTGTAATCTTCGCCGTCCTTATGGGCGTTCTCGGCAAAGAAGGAGACGACCTCGTCGCGGAATCCGAGGTCTTCGGCAGAGAGTTCAATATCCATCGGTGTCCCCGAGCGCTGTTTGGACGAGACGCGAACTCTACCCAAACCAGGAACGTTTTACTAGAACGTTGTTCTAGATTAGGATTCTGGGCCATGGTAAGGCGATCGACAGTCCGGGCCGCAACCGCGGCACGAAAATCCCAGATTCTGGACGCCGCGCTCAGCTGCTTTACGGACGTCGGCATCGAAGCGACCACCATCGACGACATCCGCCGCTGCGCGGACTGCAGCACCGGCAGCATCTACCACCATTTCGGCAGCAAAGAGGGGATTGCCAGTGAGCTTTTCATCGAGGGTGTCCAACGCCTCAACGCGGATCTCATGACCAAGCTGACGCGCTGTCGGACGGCCGAGCGAGCGGTCAAGACGGTGGTTACGCAATACTCGGATTGGGTCACGCGGAACCGGGATCTGGCGGGCTATCTGCTGAATTCTCGTGACCTGGCCATGTCCGCGGAAGCAGTGGAGATGCTCCATGACGTCAACCGTGCCCACATCCGCCGGGTGTTCGAGTTTTTTGCACCCTTCGTCGGCAACGGCGCCATGCAGATTCTGCCGGTCGAGACGTACATCCCGATCATCAGCGGGCCCATTCAGGACTACGCCAGGCACTGGCTGGCGGGGCAGTTCACCGATTCACCCGCCAAAGTGAAAGCCGTCTTCGCCGAGGCGGCCTGGAGCGCGATGAAGGGCGCTGACGGCCCCCGGGATGCGAAGGAACCGGGCTGATCTCCCACGGAGTCGTGCTATCGTTTGCGGTTGAACGAGGGGGGTCGCATGAGTTACGAAACGATCGCGCTGGAGGTCTCGGGCCACGTCGCCACGCTGACGCTCAACCGGCCCGATGCGGCCAACACCATCAACCTGCAGATGGCAAAGGACCTCTACGAGGTCGCCATTCGCTGCGACGACGATCCCGAAATTCGCGCTGTGGTGCTCACCGGGTCTGGCACCATGTTCTGCGCGGGCGGAGACCTGCAAGCGTTCAAGGACATTGGCGATGGCCTGAAGAGCGCGCTCAAGGAAATGACTGGCTACCTGCATGCCGGCATATCGCGCTTGACGCGGATGGATGCACCGGTGATCGCGGCGGTCAACGGGATGGCCGCCGGCGCCGGGTTCAGTCTGGCGGTGGCGGCCGATCTGGCCATTGCGAAGGAATCCGCGGCCTTCGTCATGGCGTATACCAATGCGGGCCTCGCCCCAGACGGCAGCTCAACATTCTTCCTGCCGCGTCGTATCGGCGATCGCCGCGCCCGTGAATTGATGCTCACCAACCGAATGCTGACCGCCCAGGAGGCCGTCGATTGGGGGGTGATCAACCAGGCCGTGCCGGACGGGGAATTCGATGCGGTTGTGGCCAAGCTCGCTGACAAAATCGCCAACGGCCCCACCCGGGCCTTCGGCGCGGTGAAGGCCCTGCTCAACGAGACCTTCGAACACGGCTTGGAATCCCAGATGGAGCTCGAGGCGCGGGCAATTTCCAGCATGGCAGACACCGATGATGGCCGGGAAGGGATCGCGGCTTTCCTGGAGAAACGAAAACCAGAATTCACCGGACGGTAACGAGGGCGACATGAGTTCAGCGGCGGAGCATCCCAAGAAGAATATCGAGGTTCTCGGCGAACGGATGGCCTATGTTGAGATGGGCGAGGGTGACCCGATCATCTTTCAGCACGGCAATCCGACCTCGTCGTATCTCTGGCGCAACATCATGCCCCACGTGCAGGACCAGGGGCGTTGCATCGCCCTGGATCTGATCGGCATGGGTGACTCGGCCAAGCTGGCGGACTCGGGCCCTGATCGTTACACGTTTGCGGAGCACAGTCGCTATTTTGACGCGGCGCTGGAAGCGCTAGGCGTCACGGCCAACGTCACCTTCGTCATTCACGATTGGGGTTCGGCGCTGGGTTTCCATTGGGCGAACCGGCATCGCGATGCGCTGAAAGGCATCTGCTACATGGAAGCCATTGTTCAGCCGCTCACGTGGGCGGAGTTTCCCGAAGCGGCCCGCGGCGTGTTCCAGGGCTTTCGCTCGCCGGCCGGCGAGGACATGGTGCTGGAGCAGAACATCTTCGTCGAAACGGTGCTGCCGGGTTCGATCATCCGCGATCTCTCCGATGATGAAATGGCCGTGTACCGCCGCCCCTACACTCGGCCCGGGGAGGATCGGCGCCCGACCCTGACCTGGCCGCGGCAGATCCCGATTGATGGAGAACCGGCTGATGTCGTGCAGATTGTCACCGACTATGCTGAGTGGCTGTCCCAGTGTGAGGTGCCGAAGCTGTTCATCAATGCTGAGCCGGGCGCGCTGTTGCAGGGCGGGCCGCGGGACTTCTGTCGGACCTGGCACAACCAGACCGAGGTCACCGTTCCGGGCAGTCACTTTCTGCAGGAAGATTCCCCGGATGGGATCGGTCAGGCCCTTGGGGACTGGTTGAACACCCTTTGAAGCACAGGTCACCTCGACTGGTCTACCACGTCGAAGACCGCCGCCACAGGGTCGATGTGGACTCGACACTGGCTGCGGTGGTTGGCAGTTTCCTTCCTGCAGGTGCGGTCGGCGAACCCTTGGCTGAGGTTGCCCCGCGACGGCGCTGATCGCGGCGTAGACGTGGACGCTCCGGATGCTTACTGAAGCCGATGCCCGATACGCCTGGCGTCTTGCCGGCGCGCTGATGCTTGTGCTGACGCTCGGTTCCGGATTCGTTTTTTACAACCTCTCTGTCTACTTGAACGTGCTGTCGGTACAACGGGGTTTCTCCGTGGCGAGCATGTCCGGTGCGGTCACGATCATGTTCCTGGTCGGTGCGCCTGTCGGCATCGTCGTCGGGCGCCTGATCCAGCGGCATGATCTGCGGATCATCATGACCGTGGGTGCGGTCCTTACCGGCGTAGCACTCGCCGCGTTGGGCAGGGTAGAG
This sequence comes from Gammaproteobacteria bacterium, assembly GCA_004357385.1. Taxonomy (GTDB): domain Bacteria; phylum Pseudomonadota; class Gammaproteobacteria; order Pseudomonadales; family Azotimanducaceae; genus SMWF01. Next base: position 10,688 of record SMWF01000009.1, read on the forward strand.
AGTCTCTGGCAGGTGTACCTGGTATACGTTGTGATGGGGGTGGGTTACAGCTGTGTTTCGTTACTCCCCGTCACCACGCTGATCACGCGCTGGTTCGACGATGCTCGTCGGCCGGTCGCGATGTCGGTGACCACTACCGGCCTGTCGTTGGGCGGCGTCGTGTTGACGCCGTTGACGGTACTGGCGATTGCAGCGTGGTCGTTTGAATCAGCCATGCTGGCCATTGGCATCGTGTTTAGCCTGTGCATCCTGCCCATTATCTGGTTGTCGGTGCGGTCCTGGCCGGCAGGTTCGCGACGTCCGGGGGATCCGGAACCGGGTGACGTCGCGATTTATCGCGGCATCGCGCGGTCTCGGTTTTTTGTTGGCATCACGATCACCTACCTGGTGAACATGGCCGCCCAGGTGGGCGGCATTACCCATCTGTTCAATCGTGCGGCGGAGCTCGTTGAACGGATGGATGCATCGTTCGCGGTGTCGATCCTCGGCATGGGCAGCATCGCCGGCCGGCTCGCGGGTGGCTGGCTGGTGAGCCGTTTGCCGATGCGGAGCTTCATCGTTGGCAACCTGATTGGGCAAACCGCCGGCCTGCTCGCCATTGCCCTGGCCGATTCGCGTGGCGCCCTGTATTTCGGCGCCGGGCTGTTTGGCATCTCGATCGGCAACCTGCTGATGCTGCACCCGCTGTTGCTGGCACAAGTCTACAGCGTGCGCCACTTTCCCCGGCTGTACGCGCTGAGCCAGAGTTTCACCACCCTGGGGCTGGCCAGTGGACCGCTGCTGTTGGGTTACATACGCGACTCGGCGAGCTACACGGCCGCGTTCCTGATCGCGGCGGCTGGTTCGATGTTGGCCATGGTGGTGTTCCTGGGCTCAGGTCCGGCGCCGCGCGATGATCAACCCACTGATGATCACCAGAATGCCGGCCACTGAGGTCCAGTAGATCGTTTCGCCCAACACCGAGCCGATCAACATGAGCGAGATGATGGGCGAGAGGTAGATGAGCTGGCCAAGCTTTGCGGCGTGACGGGTGCGGGCCAGGGCTATCTGCCAGAAGAGGAACCCAAATCCCATCTCGACGAGCCCGACCCACGCGCCGTAGCCCAGGTGTTCCGGAGTGAGTTCCGGCAGGCCGCTCGATAGCGCGCAGATTCCCGTGAGCACCAGACTGCCGGCGCCAAAGCCCAGGGTCATGAGGGTGATGGGATCTGCGCCCATCCGAACCGAGGCGAGCCAGTAACCTGCCCAGATCACTGTGCTCAACAACGCCAACGCAACTCCTGTGCCATCGATCGATAGCGCACCGTCCCAACGGCCCTGGGACAACAGCACCAGCACACCTGCGTAGCTGACGGCAATGCCGATGATTACTCGCCGTATGAGCGGCTGTTTCAGCATAGGCACGGCCATGATGGCCAGCGTGATCGACCAGGTGTAGTTCAGCGGCTGGGCGATCTGCGCCGGAAGGCGGTCGTACGCTTCGAACAGAACGAGGTAGTAGACCACCGGATTCGCCAGCCCCAGCAGCGCCATGCGCCGCCAGTTGATCGGCCAGCGCCGCCATCCCCGGGTCACCAGGAAGCAACCACTGAAAAACGTAAAGGAAATCGTGCTGCCCAGCCAGAGAAGCTGTACGGGCTCGAGCACGCGAAGGCCCAGTTTGAATCCGGTAGCGACCGTCGACCACAGCAATACGGCTGACAGCCCATAGAGCAGTGCGGAACGTTCGTTGTAGGTTCGGGCGTCCAAAAAGGCTGGCAGTCACGCACCAGGGGTTGTGTAAACTAGCGTGATGGAATGTAACGATGCCCTCAAGGGGCAAATACAGGCGCGCCTCGACCGATTCGAATTTCGCGCGGCGGAGGAACCGGGCGATCATCGGCATGCCGCGGTAGCATTGACCATCACCGACGAAGCATACGGCGCGGATCTGCCCGGGTTGGGAGAACACGTCGAATGGCAGAGTCGCGCAGCGCTGGTGCTGACGCGCCGCTCGGCCAAACTGCGCAACCATCCCGGTCAGTGGGCGTTGCCCGGCGGACGGATCGATCCGGGCGAGACGCCCGAACAGACGGCGTTGCGAGAGATGGCGGAAGAGGTGAATCTGCATCTCGAACCGGATGCGGTGATGGGCCGGCTGGACGATTTCGTCACCCGCTCGGGATACGTGATGACCCCGATCGTGGTCTGGGCGGGTCCGGGCCAGGCGCTTCGGGAAAATCCCGACGAGGTGGCGTCGATCCATCGCATTCCGGTGACCGAATTTCTGCGCAAAGACGCGCCGCAACTCAGCCGGATCAAGGCAAGCGATGCGCCGGTGCTGCGCATGCCGGTCGGCCGGACGTCGATTGCCGCGCCGACCGCGGCGATCCTCTATCAGTTCCGGGAGGTCTGCATTCTCGATCGCGCTACCCGGGTGGCACACTTCGAACAGCCCCAGTTCGCCTGGCGTTGATCGCGATTGACGCTGCCGGGACGATTCCCCAAACTCATCGGTCTTCTGTCAGTTTCGACTCTCAAAAAGGGGACCAAGACATGGCGATCAGTGAAGGCGATAAGCTTCCTGCAGCAACGATGCATATGATGAAGGACGGGCGACCGACGGCCGTCACCACGGACGACCTGTTTGCCGGCAAGAAGGTGGTGCTGTTTGCCGTCCCGGGCGCATACACGCCGACGTGCTCGCAGGCACATCTGCCGGGGTTCGTCGTCAATGCGGACGCGATCAAGGCCAAGGGCGTGGATGAGATCATCTGCGTGTCGGTGAACGACGCGTTTGTCATGGATTCCTGGGGTAGCGACAAGAATGCGGACGAGCTGCTGATGGTGGGCGATGGCAACGGCGAGTTCGCCAAGGCATTGGGCCTGGAAATGGACGGCTCGGGATTCGGGCTGGGTACGCGCTCCCAACGCTACGCCATGATTGTCGATGACGGCGTAGTGACCAAGCTGAACGTCGAAGCGCCGGGCCAGTTCGAGATCAGCAGCGCCGAGGCCATGCTCGAAGCATTATAGGAACGTGACGTAGGCGAATCCCTGGAGTAGAGTGCCGCCGTCGAATTCCTCGCGAGGTACGCATGTCCCGCTTGCTGATTGCTTGTCTGATTTATCCGGCGCTGATGCTGTCCGCTCCGGCGTGGGCGGACGACCCGGCCTACGTCGCTGCGATTTCGGTATTTCGCAGCGCCGAGGATACGCATCGCTTCTTTGCCAACAGCTACGGCTACGCCGTCTTTCCGACCATAGGTAAGGGCGGAATCGGAATTGGCGCGGCCTACGGCAAGGGCAAGGTCTATCGCGCCGGTGTGGCGACCGGCACCACGTCACTGGCCAACCTTTCGATCGGTTTTCAGCTGGGTGGTCAGGCGTTCAGCGAGATCATCTTCTTCAAGGACAAAGAGGCTTACGACAAGTTCACCCGCGGCAGCTTCCAGTTCAGCGCCCAGGCCAGCGCCGTGGTCATCACCGCAGGTGCCCAGGCCCAGGCGGGCTCTACGGGATCTTCGGCGGGTGCCGGGATTGGCACATCGACCAGTCAGGCAGCGGGCAACTACGTCTATGGAATGGCCGTGTTCGTGCACCCCAAGGGTGGGCTCATGTACGAAGCCTCGATTGCCGGCCAGAAGTTCGGCTTCAAGCCGCTGGGCCCTTCACCCGGATAAGACACTCCTGCGCCGCGGTCGCGACCAGTTCGCCGCGCTGATTGAAGAACTCGCCGCGCACGAAGCCGCGGCTGCCGGAGGCGGTGGGACTGCGCTTGGCGAACAGCAGCCACTCGTCCGCCCGGAAGTTCCGGTGAAACCACAACGCGTGGTCGAGACTCGCCCCCTGAAAATCATCGCTGCCGGGACTGCGCCCGTGAGGCAGCAGGGCCGTACCCATGAAATCCAGGTCGGACATGTACGCCAGCATGCAGAGATGGACCTCCGGATCATCCGGTAGCAGGTCCCGGGTTTTCAACCAGGTGTGTTTGAAGGGCGGATGGGTGGTGTCGCCCATCATCAGAATGTTCTCGACCTGGCGCGAGTCGATGGCCTCGAATCGCGACGAGAACCGCTTCACCTCGGGGCGCATCTTGGCGAGTTCGGCGTAAGCCTCCCGGTCGGAACGAAGCCCCTCGGGTCCGGCGACATCCGGCATGGCATGGGTGTGCTCCAGCCCGGATTCCTCCTTCTGCCACGACGAGGACATATTGAAGATGGCGCGGCCGTGCTGAATTGCCACCACCCGACGGGTGTTGAAGCTGCGGCCGTCGCGGATGCGATCCACCTCATAGAGGATGGGAATGTTCCAGTCGCCGGGACGCAGAAAATACGAATGCAGTGAGTGCAGCTGGCGGTCTTCGTCGACTGTGCGGTGTGCCGATGCGATGGCCTGGGCGAGCACCTGGCCACCGAACACGTGCGGATGCTCCGCGACGTTGCGGCCGCGATAGAGATTTTCCTCGATCTTCTCGACGTTCAGCAGATCGAGGATATCTTGCAGAACCGGGTTCATGGGGCACGGCCGCTGACGAAAAGCTGGCGATACTAGCAGGTATCGCCGTAGCATCGCGCGTTGCGACGACTATCTACAATATAGGAGGAGCATTGACCATGACCGGACTGACGGTGTATGGGGAATCGGGAAGCCGGGCGTTGCGCGCGCTCTGGATGGTGGAGGAGTGTGGGGTCGACTACGAGCATGTTCCGACGACGTTCATGGTCGAGGCAAAAACCCCTGAATACAAGTCGATCAACCCCAATGGACGTATTCCGACCATCGATGACGAAGGCACCATCATCTGGGAGTCGATGGCCATTAATCTGTACCTCGCGAAGAAATATGGGGGAGAACTCGGGCCGCGCGATCTGACGGAAGAGGGCCACATGCTGAAGTGGAGCTTCTGGATCATGACCGAGGTAGAAAAACCGCTGCTGAACGCGTTGTTCTCCGCGGTTGGCATGATGGGGGTAGAGAAGGATGTTGCCCGCGCCGGGGTTCAGTTCCTCGAAATCTCTGATCAGCTCGATGTGCTGAACGATGCGCTGAACGGCAACGATTACCTGATTGGCGACCGGTTCACGGTGGCGGACCTGAATGTGGCGGCGGTGTTGAGCTGGACGCAAATCGGTGCGTTTGATCTGTCCGCATGGCCCAACGTAGCCGAATGGCTGGGTCGTTGCCTGTCGCGGGATGCGGCGGCGCGGGCGCGCGCCCTTTAACGTAAAAGCTCCCGAGGCGCGAAGAACCGAAACCCGAGGGACAGGACCACCGTCAGCATCGCGATCATGGTGAACGCGGCCTGCCAGCCACCCAACTGGGCCGTCAGGCCGATCGACAGGTACAGTGGAAACTCGAAGATGCCCTCCACCACGCCCGCAGCTGATGTAACCGTAGCGCGTGCCGGGCCCTCGATACCGTGTTGCAGGCGGGTCTGCAGCAGTACGGCCGCAGCACCCGCGGCACCCGAGTAGAGCGCGATCGGGAGCGCCAGCCACCAGCCGTTCGGCAGCGCGGTGGTGGCCAGTATCAATCCCGCGATGACGAACAGCCGAACCGCGTTCGGCACGGGTGCTCCCGGCAACCGATGCGCGGACGCCATGCCGACCGTGCGCGCTGCGTACGCGAGGGCGAAAATGATGCCGATGCTGCCGAGCCGAAGGTCACTGCGATCGTCGAGAAACACCGGAACGTATTCCTCAAGGGCGCCCCAGAGCGTACCCAATACACCCAGCATCAGCACGACGAAGGCCACGACCCGGTTGCGGCGCAACTCGCTGACGGCGTCGCGGAGCGTGCCGACGAACGTGCGGCTGCGCAGGGCATCGGTGCGGCGCGAAGGTTCGCGGATGCCCACCAGCAACACCATCGCCGCAATCCAGGGCGCCGCCGCGCTCAGGATGAGCGGCAGCGGATAACCGCCTTCCGCCACGAACCCGCCGATCAGCAACGCCAATGCAACGCCTAGATTTGCGGACGCCTCCGCACGGCCATAGATGCGCGAAAACTGGGCCGTTGCATCTTCCTCCCGGAGAGTGTCGTACAGCAGCGCCTCGCTTGCCCCGGAGGACATCGCCGACGCGGTCCCCCAGACGATGAAGCCCGCAGCGAAGCCGCCGTAGCTTGGGAAGGCCAACCAGGTAAGGAACGCGCAGCCCTTCATGAGCCCCGACACCATCAGGATGTTGCGGCGAGAGGTCAGATCCGCAATCGCTCCCGAAGGAATCTCGCCGAGCAAGGCGGCAGCGCCCCAGATCATGAACAGACTCGACAGCTCGAGCGGCGAGATGCCCGAGCCGGTCATCATGATGGCTGACGTCGGGTAGATCAGGACCAGCTCACGCAGGAATGCGTGTGCGTACCAGGCGTAGCTGAATCGTTGCAATCGGGTCATCGAGCGATGGTATGGTACCGGGGCTTATCGGGACAAACGTCGAAGGGAGGGCGTATGCAGGTAACCCGGGTTTACACCGGCGACGATGGGGAGTCGCATTTCGAGGACGTCGAAATCGATCTCGAAGATCGGGGCTCGATGGGCCGGATATCGGCGCTGGTCGAAGGCAAGGGCGTGATATTTCGCGAAGTCGATGGCGACTACAATCTCGATTTCCACAACGCGCCGCGACGTCAGTACGTGGTCAACCTGACCGGCTCGGTGGAGCTGGAAGTGGGCGATGGTACCCGGCGGTTGCTCGGGCCGGGCGAGATTCTGCTGGCCGAAGACACCACCGGACGAGGTCACAAAAGCCGCGCCGTCGGCAACCAACCGCGCACCTGCCTCTTCATCCCACTCACCTGAAGAATTGGACATCCATCAAAGTTCTGGACATCCATCAAAGTTTAGGACACCTATCAAATGGCAAATCATGGGTGTCCCAAACTTTGATGGATGTCCAATTCTTTGCGCATAGGGGTAACGACATGATCAAGCAGATTTCGTTGGCGGTGGCGCTGTCTTGGGCAGCGGGCGTCGCGGCGGATCCGGTGCCGCTGCAGCCGACGGCCGCGGGAACGGCGCCCGATGCGATCCTGGGCACGGCCGGCGAACCGCTCGGCGAGTCCGTTCATTACTTTCCCGATGACCCACAGACCATTGGATACCTGGCTGAACCGGCTGGCCCGGGGCCCCACGGCGCGGTCGTGCTGATACACGACTGGTACGGCCTGCGTGATCGAATCCGCCAGACCGCGGATGCGTTGGCCGCGGAAGGGTACGTCGCGCTGGCCGCCGATATGTACCGCGGGCGCACCGGCAGCACGCCGGAGGAAAACCGCCCGTTGATGATGGAATCACTGGAAGACCCGAGCGTCATGGTGCGCAACCTCGACGCCGCGGTCAGCTACCTGAAGGCTCGGGACGATATCACCGGCAAGGTGGCGGCGATGGGCTGGTGCTACGGTGGTGGCGTCGCGCTGAGCTTTGCGCTGGGCAGCGAGAACCATGAAGGCACGGCGATATTTTATGGCCGCCTGGTCGATGATCCGGAACGGCTGAAGTCGATTCATCACGAGATCTACGGCACGTTCGGCCAGATGGACACGCGCCCGTCTCCGGAGGAGGTACATGCTTTCGTTGCCGCCATGCGCGCCGCGGGCATCGACAACGACGTCCACATTTACGATGACGTCGGGCACGGCTTCTGGCTGTACGTCGAGCAGGATCCTAAAAACCGGCTCGAACCTGCGATCGATGCCTGGGATCGACTCAAAGCCTACCTCGAGCGAACGATTCGCTGATGGCCACCAACCTGCTGTTCATCACTGCTGACCAGTGGCGCGGCGATTGTCTATCCAGCATGGCGCATCCGGTGGTACATACGCCGAACCTCGACGCATTGGCGGCCGATGGCACGTTGTTCGAACGGCACTATGCCAATGCGGTGCCGTGTGGTCCCAGCCGGGCGTGCCTGCACACGGGTATGTATCTGCATAACCACCGATCCGGCACCAATGGCACGCCGCTGGATGCCCGATTCGACAACTGGGCCTTGCGCCTGCGGAGCCTTGGCTACGATCCGGTGCTGTTCGGCTATACGCACACCGCGCCGGATCCGCGCATGATTGCCGCGGGTGATCCGCGTCTGGATACCGACGAGGGGGTACTGCCGGGGATTCGTGCAATCGTAGACATGGCGACGCATTGCGGTCCCTGGCGCGACTGGCTCGAGGGTCACGGCTACGAACTCCCCGCTGACCACGGGGCGACCTACGGTGAGCGGCTTGACGAGCAGCCGGACCCGAAGGTGCCGCGCGCCCTGCGCTTCGCCGCCGAACACAGCGATACGTACTTTCTGGTCGACTCCGCATTGCGCTATGTCGAGCAGACCAAGGATCCCTGGGCGATTCACCTGTCGTTGCGCGCACCGCACCCTCCCTGGGTGGCTCCGGCGCCCTATCACGCTCGCTATCCGATAGACGCGATGCCGGAACCGGCGCGCCACCGGGACCCGGACACGGAAGGCGCGTTGCACCCGTGGCTGGCAATGCAACTGACTCGTGGGCGTAATCAATCACATGCCGATCCGTTGCGGCATCGACTGTTGCAGGCGGGATATTACGGGCTGATGTCCGAGGTGGATGACAACATGGGCCGCCTCGTTGCCGCGCTCAAAGATCAGGACAGCTACGACGAAACGCTGATCATCTTTACGTCCGATCACGGCGAGCAGATGGGCGACCACTGGCTGTACGGCAAGTGTGGATTTTTCGATGAGTCGTATCACGTTCCGTTGATCGTCAAGGTTCCCCGGGGTCAGCCCGGACGGCCCGGACAGCGCGGACAACGGGTGAACGCCTTCACCGAGCACGTCGACATCATGCCCACGCTGCTCGAAGCGTTGGGGGCGGAGGTTCCGCGGCAGTGCGACGGTCGGTCCCTGGGACCATTTCTGCGCGCCGAGCCGCCCGCGAACTGGCGCGATTGTGCACATTGGGAGTACGACTTCCGCGCGCCCGACGTCGAAGCGGCGCTCGGTCTGAATCAGGAGCACTGCACCCTCAACGTGCTGCGCGATGCGCACACCAAGTATGTGCACTTTGCCGGACTGCCGCCGTTGTTGTTCGACCTGGACACCGATCCGCAGGAGTTGCATGACCGCGCACTCGATCCGGAGTTCTTAGCGCGTCGCGTCGAGTGCGGCGAACGGTTGCTGTCCTGGCGAATGCAACACACCGACAAGACGCTCAGCCACATCCGGGTGACCCGCGAGGACGGCTTGACGGTTCGTGCCTGACGCGGCGGGTCGCGCCAGCGGCGCCGCTGGAAATCCTCGCCCATCGGGTCGCCTGGTAGCTGGTGTTGTCGGTTCCCTTTGCGATCGTGTTGGGCATCCATTGGTCCCGGGCCGGGCTTGGATTCGCGGGAACGTTCGCGTGCATCTCGAGTGCGCTGATTATCTTCTCTACAACCAGCTTGTATGATCGCAGACCGCAAGCGATGAACCGATCGAGGAGCTGCCAATGGACTATGAGCAGATTTTATTCGACATCAATGAGCGGGTGGCGTTGATCACGCTCAATCGTCCCGAGGCGATGAACGCCTGGACCAACGTCATGGCGGATGAGCTAAGCGATGCGATGCATCGCTGCAACGATGACGACGAAGTGCGCGCCGTGGTGCTGACCGGGGCAGGCGACCGGGCGTTCTGCGCCGGCGCTGACCTGGGCCGCGGTGGATCAACCTTCGGCGGTCGTGAACGGCTTGCAGCGGAGCGCGCGTCGGAATCGCGCGAGCGGCTGTACCCCTACCAGATCAGCAAACCGGTCATCGCAGCAATCAATGGTCATGCAGTGGGGGTTGGCATCACCTATCCGATGCTGGCCGACGTTCGGATCGTGGCGGAGAACGCCAAGATAGCTTTTGCTTTCGTGCGTCGCGGGGTCATGCCGGAACTGGCCTCCCACGTAACGGTGGCGAGGGTGGCAGGGTTGTCCAACGCAGCCGAGCTGCTGCTGACCGGTAAAACCATCAAGGGGCGGGAAGCCGTCGAGTTTGGCATTGCGAGTCGCGCGTTGCCTGCCGAGGAGGTGTTGCCGGCGGCACTGGAGATGGCGAGGGACATTGCGATCAACACCGCCCCGGCGTCGGTTGCCGCGGCGAAACGCCTTCTGTGGGAAGGGCTGACGGCGTCCATCCCGGGAATGATCCAACGGGAGAACAAACTGTTTCCCTGGTTCGGCAATCAGGTGGATGCCAAAGAGGGCGTGATGTCCTTCGTCGAGAAGCGTGTCCCTCAGTGGTCGCTCAA
>SMWF01000084.1 GCA_004357385.1 Gammaproteobacteria bacterium
CGGAAACGCCCGCAGTACTCGAAGCGCTGATATTTCAACGAGCAAGACTCAATCGGCGCGGCCATCGCGCGCCGAGCGTGGAGGTGAGTAAGGGGTGATTGACGGGTGAGCGAGGAGAGTGTCAGCGCGGGTGACAGCGACGACGGCGTCAACAGGCAGCGTCGTTACTTCCTGATCGGCGCAACTTCAGTGGTCGGCGGTGCCGGCGTGGTTGGCGCCGCGATCCCATTCGTGAAGTCCTGGGTTCCGAGCGCCAGAGCGAGAGCCGCCGGCGCTCCGATCAGGGTGGACGTCTCCAAGCTGCGCGACGGTGAAATGCTCGGGCCAATGCCCGCATGGCGCGGCAAGCCAGTGTTCATCATAGCGCGCGACGCTGCGGCCATCGCCAGCCTCCAGGCCGACACGGAGGAGCTGGCCGATCCGGATTCGAACCGGCAGCAACAGCCCGCTTACGCGAAGAATCCCTGGCGTTCGCGACGCCAGGAGATCGGTGTCTATCTGGGGCTGTGCACGCATCTGGGCTGTTCGCCAAAGTATTATGGCGAGGTACAGCCGGAGCCCTTCGATCCCACATGGAAAGGCGGGTTCTTCTGCCCATGTCACGGTTCCCGATTCGACCTCGCCGGGCGAGTGGTCAGAGGCGTGCCGGCGCCGGCAAACCTCGAAGTTCCGCCTCACAGCTATGAATCCGATAGCGTCATCGTCATCGGTATAGATGAGGAGACCGCCTGATGGAAAAGCCGGATTCAGGCTTTCCGGCCGCGTGGTCACGTTTCATGGTCTGGGTCGATGCGCGGTTCCCCGCGACCGAGACCTTCGAATACCACATGTCGAAGTACTACGCGCCGAAGAACTTCAACTTCTGGTACTACTTCGGGATTCTGGCCACCTTCGTCTTGGTGATGCAATTCCTGACCGGCATCTGGCTCGCCATGAGCTACGTGCCCAGCGGTGAGGGCGCGTTCGCTTCGGTCGAGTACATCATGCGCGATGTCGAGTTCGGCTGGTTGCTTCGCTACCTGCATTCCACCGGCGCTTCGGCATTTTTCATCATCGTGTATCTGCATATGTTCCGTGGCTTGATGTATGGCTCCTATCGCGAGCCGCGAGAGCTACTGTGGTTGATCGGCATGGTGATATTCGTGGTGCTGATGGCCGAAGGATTCTTTGGCTACGTGTTGCCATGGGGCAACATGGCGTACTGGGGCGCGCAGGTAATCGTGTCGCTGGTGGGTGCCATCCCGCTGGTCGGTCCAGATCTGATGGAATGGTTCCGTGGTGACTTCCTGATGTCCGGGATCACGCTTAACCGGTTCTTCGCGTTGCATGTCGTTGCGCTGCCGCTGGTGCTGGTGATGCTGGTGTTCGTCCACATCGTCGCCTTGCACCATGTTGGGTCGAACAACCCCGACGGCGTCGAGATCAAAAAGCACAAGAACGCCGACGGCATCCCGGAGGATGGCATCCCGTTTCACCCCTACTACACCATCGGTCACGACCTGCCCGCCATCGTGGGCTTTCTGATCGTGTTCTGTGCCGTGGTGTTCTATTTTCCCGAGGGCGGCGGCTATTTCCTCGAGATGCCGAACTTCGAACAGGCCAATCCGTTGAAGACGCCGGATCACATCGCACCGGTCTGGTACTACACACCGTTCTACGCGATGTTGCGGGCCGCGACCTATCCGTTGCTCGGGGTCGATGCAAAGTTCTGGGGGCTGGTGGTGATGGCCGCAGCGATCGTGATCCCGGCGGTGCTACCGTGGCTGGACAAGAGTCCCGTCAAATCGATCCGCTACAAAGGCCTGCCGTCACGGCTCATGCTCGGCTTGTTCGTGATCAGTTTTTTCGTGCTCGGTTATCTTGGCACCGTCGCACCGTCGCCGCGCGCGACAGCGCTCGCGCAGGTGTGCACGCTGGTGTACTTCGCGTATTTCGTCCTGATGCCGTGGTACACGCGTGCGGAGAAAACGAAGCCGGAGCCCGAACGGATCATCCAGCGATGAAGCGTCTGGCGTTGTTGTTGCTGCTGGGAATTCCCGGCGCGGTTGCTGCGACCTCGGGTGTCGATTGGGAGATGCTTCCGTTCGAGCCCAACTCGCATGACAAGCCGTCGTTGCAGCGTGGCGTGAGACTGTACACCGACTACTGCATGGGTTGTCATTCGCTGCGCTTCCAGCGCTATGAGCGAACCGCGGACGATCTCGAAATACCCCATGAGATTTTCACGGAACAGATTGTGCCTTCAGGCGCGAGGATCGGTGACCTCATGGAAACGGCAATGCCCGCGCGGTCGAAAAACTGGTTTGGCGCTGCGCCACCGGATCTGACCATGGTCGCGAAGGTGCGCGGCACCGAATGGTTGTACAATTACCTGAAGACTTTCTATCTCGACGAGTCACGTCCAACGGGTGTCAATAACAAGGTTTTCCCCAACGTCGGGATGCCTCATGCGCTGTTCGAGTTGCAGGGGATTCAGCGGGAAGTCTGCACTCAGGTGTCCCGGACGGCGGACGACGGCGGGCAGATGCGTGATCCGCTGGTCCCGCAAAAGGCAATAACCGGCGAACGGTGCGGGCAACTCGAAGTTGTAGAAGGCACAGGACGATACACGGCCGTCGAGTATGACGAGGCTGTCTACGACATAGTGAACTTCCTGTACTACGTCGCGGAGCCCACCCGGATGGAACGGTACCGGCTGGGCGTCTATGTATTATTGTTCCTGGTCGTACTGTTCGTTCTCACGTCTCTGCTTGGCCGCGAGTACGCCAAAGAGTTCCATTGATTCCACGCGGGTTCGCGCCGCTCCATCAAGACCGATAAAACGAGATTTCTGCCATGAGCGTAGTCACCAAACGATCGTTAATGACCTTTTTTTCTGATCCCCGGGACCATTACAGTCATCGGGTCCGCATGGTGCTCGCCGAAAAGGGGGTCGCGGTGGACATCGTGGAGGTCGATCCGAGCAACATGCCGGAAGATCTCGCGACGATCAATCCGTACAACAGTGTGCCGACGCTGCTGGACCGAGAGCTCGTATTGTATGAATCGACCGTGATCATGGAGTATCTGGACGAACGCTTCCCGCACCCCCCGTTGCTACCGGTGTATCCGGTGGCCCGGGCGCAGAGTCGATTATTCATACACCGCATCGAAAAGGATTGGTCAGGGCGCGTGGATTTACTGATGGCAGGCAAGGGACGCGAAACGGTACGGGATAAAGCCCGCAACGAGTTGCGCGAAAGTATCGTCAGCATTGCGCCGATCTTTGATGAGGTCCTGTTTTTCATGAACGATGAATTTACCCTCGTCGACTGCTGCGTAGCACCGATTCTCTGGCGCCTGAACGTGCTGGACATCAAGTTACCGGAACGCTCCACCCGGCCGATGCAGAAATACATGCAGAAGATGTTCGAGCGTGACTCGTTCCGCGCCAGTCTGACCGAATCCGAGTTGGAAATGCGCGAATGACGTCGAACCGGCCGTACCTGGCGCGCGCGCTGTTTGACTGGATCGTCGATAACAACTGCACTCCCTACATCGTCCTGAGCGCCGAACTGCCGGGCGTCGAGGTACCGCTCGATTACGTCGAGGATGGCAAGATCGTGCTGAACGTATCAGCCACGGCGGTGAGGGACTTCCATATCGCGAACGATACCGTGTCCTTTGACGGCCGTTTCGCCGGTCGCTCACACAGGATCAGGTCGCCGATTGGCGGCTTGCTTGCCATCTATGCCAAGGAAACGGGTCAGGGCATGGCGTTCGAAGAAGAATCCGATGGCGGCTCGCCACGGCCAGGCGAGCCCTCGGGCGTCCACCTCAAGGTTGTGAAGTAACGGGCGTCTCGACGTACTCGAATATTTTTACGATTTTCTCGACACCGCGGACACTCTGTGCCGCATCGACAGCGCCGTCGGCCTGATCGCGTGGAACGCGGCCCATCAGATAGACGATGCGCCGGTGTGTCGTTACGTTGATCCGGCCGGCATCCACGCCCGGGTGCCACATCATCTTCGTTTTGATCCGGCTGGTCAGCCAGGAATCGCGGGATAGATCAACGAGGCCGGCGTTCTCAGTGACTTCGAGTTCGTTGTGTATGCGACGCACACGCGACAGGGTCTCGACGGCGCTCTGGGCTTTTGCACGTAGATCCTCGCGGGAGACCTCTCCGGCTATCAAGACCACGCCATTGTGGCTGACCACCACCAGGTTGGCGTCGGCGAGAGCCGGGTCGGCGTCGTGAATCTGTTTCTTTGCCAGATGTTCGATGATCTGATCGTCGAAGGCTTCGCCCGGCGTGCGAACGCCGGGCTCGCTGCCGGTGAGCATGCTGCAGCCGCCGATGCCGCAGGCGGTGGCAGCAACGACGAGAGCGGCGATCAGGCGCCGGAGGCGTCGAAGGCGTCGCGGATCCATTCGAATTGATCTGAATCGGGACATGACGGCGCGTAGTGTCGCCGCGTTACCGACACGACGTCAAACCGACAGCGCCGCCTGACATGCTCGCGGTGAGTGTGCAGGAAGTACCGCGCCGTCGCGATGATCCGGTGACGTTTACGCCGGGTGATACTTTCCACCGGGTTGGTGAAGGCGCCGTGGCCGCGGAAACGCACCTCGATGAACACCAGCAGTTCGCGGTCCAGCATGATCAGATCGATCTCGCCGCGAGAGCTGTGAAAATTCCTGGTGACCAGCGTCAACCCCCGTCCGGTGAGATAGTTACCGGCCGCGTTTTCGGACGATCGCCCGGTGGCAGTCGACGAGGGTCGATGACGGCCCGTTTCAGTACACCACGATCGGGAGCGGTTCGAGGCGACCGTTGCGAACCACTGACCAGATCAGGTCCCGGGATACCCGGGATCCGTCCAGGGTCAAGATACCTGTGGCGCCCAGCAGGCGTGCCTGAGGGTCAGCAGCGAACAGCGCCAGTCGGTCCGCGAGGCGATATGCATCCACGCCCAGCGCGTGCAATGGGCCCGGAGACTGGCGAGCGAACGCGGCAGCGAATTCGACTTTGACCTGGTCCGGATAGACCGACCATGGCAGCTGGCAGACACGCATGAGGTTCAGTTCGCCCAACCGATTCGAGCCAGGCGCACTGGTGACCTGGGAGGTGGCATACACGGGGATGTCGCTGGCAAAATGGTAGGCGAGGGCGGGCTTGACGGCGCCTCCCTGCTCTGCGTCCACCAGCGCGACGACCGCATCGATGTCTCTCCGGCGTCGCGGGATAAACTCGACGGGCTGTTCGATTGCGGCGGCGAGCGTCTGCATCCGCGTGGTGCTTGCGTCTACGTGCAAAGCGTGGCCGACCACATGGGTCATTGATCTGACATCGTCGACGTAGGCTGTCTCCAACACGGAATCTTCATCTGCCTGCCAGTTGGCGACGAATGCTTCTGCAGCGCGTTCAGGCCAATCGGCGTCCGAGAGCAGCAGCAGGACGCGCGTGGCGCCGTCGCCGGCCACACGTTTGGCAATTGCTCGCGCCTCGTCTTCGATCGCTAACCCGAACTGAAAAAAATCGCCGTTCGCGGATGCTGCGATAGTGCCGGGCGGTCCATCAGGGCGACGCGGGATCGTATCGGATTCCGCTAGAACTGCCGGAGTGTCGGGCAGGTAGTTGAGCGCCAGCACCGGTATCTGCCGGAAGGCAAGGGCGTGCAAAGTCGCCACCGCCGATTTGCTCAGGGGGCCCACGATCAGACTGACACGGTCGGCGAGCGCCTGTTCGTACAATGCGTCGGGCGACGCCTGGCCCGTATCATAGAGCAGCACGCGGGGTTTCGCGGTCGTGTGCTCCGGGTGGTGCTCCGGGTTGTGATAGTACGCTGCAAGAAAGCCGTCTCTCACAGCGCTACCCGCACCCGCCAACGGACCACTGAGCGGAAGGAACAGGCCGATAGTGGATGCTTCGACCGTGAGTTGCGAGAGTGCGGTCAGCCCGGTGGGCAGCGTGACGGATGCGGGGTGGTCCGGGTGTGCGGACAACCAGGCGTCCAGCACGCGTCGCTGCTCCGCCAAATCGAACGCGCGATCGATGCCGGCGGCCAGACGCCACCAGGGCGCTGCGATCGGGTCGGTCGAGGTGCCAGCCAACGCTGCGACGCTCGAACTCGGTGCGCCGCGAAGCGTGTTCCAGATCTCGTCGTTGAGCTGTTGCTGAGTCCACTCGTCCGCAGCCGCTCCTCGCCCGATATCGATGCGCATCAGCACGTGCGCTGCGACTACGTAGTCGTTTCGTGCCTGGGCAATCTGGGCCGTCTCCAGATCGCGCAAGTACGCTTGCCTTGCGTCCGTGGGCCGCGCGGCCTGGATCCAGCGCCAGGCGTCATCTACGGCGCCGAGATCGAGCGCCGCTCGGGCTGCGCGCCAGTGATGGTCGAAGCGTTGCGGACTCTTCAATAGCGTTGTGTCGATGACGGTCAAAATTGCGTATGCGCGCTTCGCCTCACCCAGATCCTGCAGTTGTTGTACCGCCGTCAGGCGCAACACCGCGGCCTGCGAGGGCCCCGCGTTCGCGGCTTGACGCAGCAGGGCCTTGACGCTCCCATCCACGTACGCCGGCGGGGATCCCACTGGCTGGGTGATTTGACAGCCCGCGCTTGTCAGAATGAGCAGGCTGGCAAGTGCCGATCGAAGGATGTTGGGAATCGACATGAGTGATGGTGAAATCAAAGGACGCCTGTTCATCGTGGCGACACCCATTGGAAACCTGGAGGACATTACGCTGCGAGCGGTAAATGTCCTGAAGGCGGTGCCGATTGTGGCCGCGGAGGATACCAGACGGAGCCGACATCTGTTGACGCACCTCGGGGCAAGCCCGGAACGAATTCTGTCACTGCACGATCACAACGAGTCCGCGCGTACTGACATGATCGTCGAGATTCTTCAGGGCGGGTCCGATGTGGCGCTGGTGTCGGATGCCGGAACGCCGCTGGTCTCCGATCCAGGGTTCGAACTGGTCCGCGCTGCACATGCGGCTGGTCTCCAGGTCGTACCGATACCGGGCCCGAGCGCGCTGATGGCGGTGGTTTCGGTGTCGCCCGTGCCGGTCGACCGATTCTTCTTCGAAGGGTTCCTGCCGTCGCGGCGAGCCCAGCGGCGGCGGCGGTTGGCGGAGCTGGACGAGCTCGGCGTCTCGGTGGTGTTCTTCGAGTCGCCGCGACGCATGGCCGAGACCCTGGATGACTTGGGCGAGGTGCTGGGTTGGGATCGGGAGATGGTCGTCGCCAAGGAATTGACCAAGATCCACGAGCGAATCGAATCGGGAACCGTACGGGCGCTGGCCGAACGGAGTGATGGGCTGCTGGGCAAGGGTGAGTTCGTTTGCGTGGTACCGCGAGCTGACGATGCGAGCGCGGATTTGGGGCCGGCAGCTCGGCGCTTGATGCAGGTGCTGTGCGAAGAGCTGCCGCCTGCCCAGGCCGCGCGTCTGGCCGCCAAGGCAACCCGGGTGCAGCGTGCTGAGTTGTATGATTACGCGATGCGCCTGCGCCATGGCGCCTCGGTGGATTGATCTTGCGTTCCCGGGCTGCAGCACTATGCTAGCCAGCGGAGTCGGCCAGACAGTCGCTATCCGGTTTCGGCCGGGTAGAGGAAAGTCCGGGCTCCACAGGGCACGGTGCCAGGTAACACCTGGGGGGCGCGAGCCTACGGAAAGTGCAGCAGAGAGCAGACCGCCTAAGCGCGCCGCCGTTTCGACGGTGCGCCGGTAAGGGTGAAAGGGTGCGGTAAGAGCGCACCGCGCGGCCCGGTAACGGGAAGCGGCATGGTAAACCCCACCTGGAGCAAGGCCAAATAGGGATCCAACGGTGCGGCCCGCACCGGATCCGGGTAGGCCGCTAGAGGCACGTGGTGACGCGCGTCCCAGATGAATGACTGTTCACGACAGAACCCGGCTTATCGGCCGACTCCTTATTTCTTTTTTCAAGTATATTTTCTGTCGTTATACGGAATAAGTCTTATTATTCATGCTGTTTCTAGCTAAGACGCGCTACCGGACGTAACTAAACAACTATCTACACGTCGATTCGCTCGGAGAGCCCTCATTTCACTGTGGGCCTCTCGCGCGAGACCCCGGACTGCGGGGTCTGGCGGGTTCGCGCTGCAGCGCGTGCTTGATCGTTCCCGGCACCCCTCCTATAGTGGTGAATGTTGGGATTTTGTGGGTAATCGTGGGCCAATCGGGAACCGCGTGGGCTCGTGGGGAGCTTCTGAGCTTCGACGACCCATGTTGGGGAATCCGGTACCCGGCACTCTATGTTTCGCGGGATCAACAGCGTCAATCT
Organism: Gammaproteobacteria bacterium; assembly: GCA_004357385.1. Classification (GTDB taxonomy): domain Bacteria; phylum Pseudomonadota; class Gammaproteobacteria; order Pseudomonadales; family Azotimanducaceae; genus SMWF01. The sequence continues at coordinate 8,289 of SMWF01000084.1, forward strand.
CGATGCCAAGGGCCGGATGGCTTTGCCGGCGCGCCTGCGGGAGGCCCTAGGCGAACGTGGTGACGCCAGCCTCGTGGTGACCATCGACACTCGCGAGCGTTGTTTGTTGCTCTACCCCCTGATGGAATGGGAGGTCATCCAGGCGCGCCTGGAGAGTCTCTCGAACATGCGCCGCAGCGCGCGCTTAGTGCAACGGCTGCTGATCGGACATGCCACCGACGTTGAACTGGACGGCAACGGTCGTCTGCTTTTGCCTGCCATGCTTCGGGAATTTGCCGGCTTGAGCAAAAAGCTGGTGCTGTTGGGACAAGGTAACAAGATCGAGATCTGGGCTGAGGATCTGTGGCAGAAACGCCTCAAAGAATGGCTCGATGAACGGGCCGGGGACGTTCTTGATGACAGCGATGACTTCTCCGATCTATCGGTCTGACCGGCCGTGGAGCACACTCCGATCCTGCCGCTGGAGATTGCGGACGCGCTCCTGTGGAGGCCCGACGGAGCATACGTGGACGCAACGTTTGGGCGCGGCGGGCATAGCAGGGTGCTACTTGAACGGCTGGCCGCGAATGCGCGGCTGTTGGTCGTGGATCGCGATCCGGAAGCGATTGCGGCGGCTCAGGGGCTGGCCGCGATCGATGCCAGGGTACGGGTTGCCCGGGGCCGTTTCAGTGAATTACGCGAACTGGCGCGGGACGCCGGGTTCGAGACGGCATCAGGCGTCGTGATGGATCTCGGTGTGTCGTCACCACAACTCGACGACCCCGACCGAGGATTCAGCTTCCGCTTTAATGCGCCCCTGGACATGAGGATGGACCCTGAATCCGGTCAGAGCGCAGCCGACTGGCTGAACGCCGCGGATGTCACTGAGCTGGCGCGAACGTTCAGAGAGTACGGTGAAGAACGCTACGCTGGCAGAATTGCCCGGGCCATCATCGAGCATCGAAAGATCCGTCCGCTGCGACGCACCGATGAACTGGTGGGCATCATCGACGCGGCTCAGCCGCGTCCGGACAGACACAAGCATGCTGCGACGCGGGTGTTCCAGGCCATTCGGATTCGGATCAATGACGAACTCGAGGAGCTCGATCGAGGGCTCGACGTGGCATTCGAATTACTCGAACCTCAGGGCCGGCTGGCGGTGCTCAGCTTCCACTCCCTGGAGGATCGGCTCGTCAAGCGGCGCTTCCGGCGTTGGACCGAGGGCGAACCGCTGCCGCGACGATTGCCGGTGCCGGGCGAACGCCGTGGCCGCGCGCGGCTGATCATCAAGTCCCAGGCACCTGACGCCATGGAAGTCGAGCGCAATCCACGCGCTCGGAGCGCACGCTTGCGAGTCATCGAGAAGACCGCGTGAAGAAGCGCGGGAGTGCGAAGCGCCGCAGCCGGGCTCACTCGCCCGGTCCGCGCTGGTTATTGGTTGGAACCGTGATCTACCTCGGAGTCGCTGCGACGGGTGTTCTGGTGGCACGTTCGAGTCAGGAAATGCGGACGCTTAACCTGGCGGTTGAGCAGAATCAGGACACCAGGGATCACCTGTTGGCCCAGTACAGTCGGCTGCTCCTCGAACGCAGCACACTCACCGCTTACCAGAACGTCGACGAGATCGCCGAACAGACGCTGGACATGCGTTTTCCGGAGCGGGTGGAGCGTGTAACGCAATGAGTCGGTGGCGGCATTTCGCGTTGGTGTTCACATTCCTGACGATTGCAGCCGTACTGGTAGGCAGAATTGCGGCGCTGAACATCAACGATTCCGCGTTTCTGAAGCGTCAGGGCGACGCGCGTTCGGTACGTGTCGAGTCGTTGGCTGCGCATCGCGGCATCGTCTTCGACCGTCATGGCGAGCCGTTGGCGGTGAGCACGCCCGTGGTGTCCGTGTGGATCGACCCGAGCGCGACGCGACTCGACGCGAATCAGCGCCGGGCACTGGCGCGGACGCTGGCGATCGATGTCACCCAACTGGCCGAGCGGCAGCAACTTTATCGCAACAAATCGTTCATGTACGTCGCTCGGCGGGTAACGCCGGATCTGGCCAACACGGTCGCCGATCTTGGTATCACCGGCGTACGCTTCAAACGCGAGTATCGGCGTTACTACCCGGCCGGAGAGCTGGCGGCGCACGTGGTTGGCTTTACCGATATCGACGATCGTGGCCAGGAAGGGGTCGAGCTGTCCTTCGATAAGCATCTGCGCGGTATCGCCGGTCGCAAGAAGGTGCTGAAGGATCGCCGAGGTCAGATCGTACGCGACCTCGAGTACCTGGCCGCGCCGCAGTTCGGCAACGACCTTCGCCTGAGCATCGATTTACGCCTGCAGTTCTTTGCGTATCGCGAGCTGAAATCCGCGGTGGAGCATCATCGAGCCGTCTCAGGGTCGGTGGTGATGCTCGATGTTCGCACCGGTGAGATCCTCGCATTGGTCAACCAGCCCTCGTTCAACCCCAATGGGATCAGCCGGATTGATCACGGGGCGATGCGAAACCGCGCGATAACAGACCTGTATGAACCGGGTTCGACGGTCAAACCATTGACGATCATCGCGGCTCTCGAATCCGGACGATTTTCTCCGAATTCGTCCATCGACACCGCGCCAGGCTACGTAAGGGTGGGCAAAAAGCTGATCGAAGATCCTGTCAACCGGGGCCGCATTTCACTTCGCGAGGTGCTCGAAAAGTCCAGTCAGGTCGGCATTGCCAAAGTTGCGCTGAAGCTTGAGAAGCGGGCTGTATTCGATGTCTTTACTCGGGCCGGATTTGGCACCTATCCGGGCAGTGGTCTGCCGGGCGAAGTAGCAGGCCGGTTGAGCGATGCTGAGTTGAACAACCCGATCGTGCGCGCCACCATGGCCTACGGATACGGAATCTCCGTCACTCCGTTGCAATTGGCGCAGGCATATCTTGGGTTGGCCACCCTGGGTCAGTCGCTGCCGGTGTCGATCCTGCGCCTGGACTCGGCACCCGAAATGGTACGGGTGTTCGACGAGCGCGACGTACGTGCCCTCGTGGGAATGATGCAGGGTGTGGCGACGGCAACCGGAACGGCGCCCAAGGCCCGGGTGCCGGGCTATCGGGTCGCCGGCAAGACCGGTACAACGCGCAAGGTCGGCGCGACGGGCTATGACGATTCCAGGCACGTTGCTTTCTTTGCCGGAATGGCGCCGGTTGAGAACCCGCGGGTTGTCGTCGTGGTGGTGGTCAACGAGCCGAAGGGCGAACGCGTGGGCGGTGGCGATGTCGCAGCTCCGGTATTCGCGCGGATCGTGGCTCGGGCACTGCGGGTTCTGGGTGTCGCGCCGGAAACTGAGATGGGGCGCGCGGTGTGATCGGGGCGGGCGTCACCTCGCTGGCGGATTGCCTCCCCGGAATCCCTAACCCGCCGGATATCCTGATCAGCGGCATTGCACTCGATTCGAGGAAGGTGCAGCGCGGCGAGTTGTTTGTGGCGTGTGCCGGTGCGGCGGCAGACGGCCACGATTTTGTGGACAAGGCCATCGCCCGTGGTGCGGTCGCGATCCTCTCGGAGCGGCCGGTTCGCACCCGCGGCGTGCCGGTCGTCGTCACACCCGATGCGCGCCGCCGGGCAGGTCGGATTGCCGCTCGGCTCGCGGGGGATCCGAGTGTCGAGCTTGGCTGCATTGGCATTACGGGTACGAATGGCAAGACCTCGGTGGCCTATTTCATCGCCCAGTTACTGAGCGCAGTCGGCGAACCCGCAGGCTATGCCGGGACCCTGGGCTGGGGCTTCCGGGATCGGCTGTGTGGTGGCGGGTTGACGACGGAAGATGCCGTGACGGTGCAGCGGCGGTTGGCCCGGTTGGCATCCGAAGGTGCACGCTGGGTTGCACTGGAGGCCAGTTCCCATGCGTTGGATCAGGATCGCATCGAGGCCGTCAACTTCGACATCGCGGTGTTCACCAATCTGACGCGCGATCATCTCGACTATCACGGCGACATGGCCAGTTACGCCGCGGCCAAACGCAAACTGTTCGAGTTCGAGAGCCTCAGCCGGGGTGTCGTGAACCTGGATGATCCGCTCGGCGTTGAACTGTATCGGAGTAAATCGGTCGCGTTGGAACTGCTGGGCGTGGGCCACGCACCGGAAGCCGACATACGTTTCGGCGAGCTGCTGTTCGACATGGAGGGCACTCGCGGCAATCTGGAGACCCCCTGGGGTCGCCACGAGGTCCAGGTGCCCGTGTACGGAGACTTCGCATTTCACAATTTTGCGACGGCGCTGGCAGTTTCCTGCCTCGCCGGGGCGGACATTGATCGATTGCTCGCGGCCGCGACAACGCTGCGCTCACCCCCCGGGCGAATGGAGTTCATCCGGGTGTCGGAACGCCCGGTGGTCGTCGTCGACTTCGCACACACGCCCGACGCCCTGCAGCAAGCGCTCGCGGCCGTGCGCGCGCACGGCGAAGGCCGGCTCGTCTGCGTATTCGGCTGTGGTGGCGATCGTGACCCGGGCAAGCGAATCTTGATGGCCGAAGCGGTCGAGGGTTGCGCGGATGTAGCGGTGGTGACCAATGACAACCCGCGCAGCGAGCGACCGGAAGACATCGCCGAAGCGATCTGCCGGGGCTTTTCGGGGGCCATACCGGTTGAAGTCGAACTCGACCGCGAGCGCGCGATTGCGGCCGCCGTCGACCTGGCCGGTCCGATGGGGGTGGTCCTGGTCGCGGGCAAGGGTCACGAGTCGTATCAGGAAATCGCGGGCGAACGCCGTCCGTACAGCGACATCGACGCCGTCCGACGCGTCTTGGAGGGCTGACCGTGCTGCTCTGGTTGACCGACTACCTCGCGCAGTTCGTCAGCGGATTTGGGGTGTTTCAGTACCTGACATTTCGAACCATGGTCAGCGTGCTGACCGCCTTGACGATGGCACTGCTGCTGGGCCCGATGATGATTGCCAAGCTGAGCCAATACCAGATCGGTCAGACCGTTCGCAGCGATGGGCCCGAGAGCCATTTCTCGAAGGCCGGTACCCCGACCATGGGTGGCGCGTTGATCCTGGTCGTCATCGTGGTCACTACGATCCTCTGGGGGGATCTGGGGAACCACTACATCTGGGTGGCGTTGGTGGTCACGCTGTTGTTCGGCTTGATCGGCTGGTATGACGACTACCTCAAGCTCACGGAGGCGGATGCTCGGGGCCTCGCCGCGCGTTGGAAGTATTTCTGGCAATCCGTGGTCGGAGCCGGTGCCGCCGGGTTTCTGTATTGGAGCGCGGCCACGCCCGCCGAGACCGCGTTGATCGTACCGTTCTTCAAGGAGGTCGCGATCGAACTCGGCCCGATGTACATGGTGATCGCCTACTTCGTGATCGTTGGAACGAGCAACGCCGTCAACCTTACCGATGGGCTCGATGGCCTGGCGATTCTGCCCACGGTGATGGTCGGTGCGGCGTTGGGGCTGATTGCCTATCTTGCGGGACATGTCGAGTTCGCCGCATACCTGCAGATCCCGTACATCCATGGTGCAGGTGAACTCGCGGTGTTCTGCGGCGCGCTCATCGGTGCTGGCCTGGGGTTTCTGTGGTTCAACACCTATCCGGCCCAGGTATTCATGGGGGATGTGGGGGCCCTGGCACTTGGCGCTGCGCTTGGCGTGGTGGCCATCATAGTCCGCCACGAGCTGGTGCTGTTCATCATGGGCGGCCTGTTCGTGCTGGAAGCCGTGTCGGTGATCCTGCAGGTCGCCTCGTTCAAGTTGACGGGCAAGCGGATCTTTCGCATGGCTCCGCTGCACCACCACTTCGAGCTGAAAGGCTGGCCGGAACCGCGGGTCATCGTGCGGTTCTGGATCATTACGCTGGTGCTCGTGGTGATCGGCCTCTCGACGTTGAAGTTGCGATGAAGACCGATGAGCGCTGAACGAAGCATCATTGTTGGCCTCGGCGTCACGGGGTATTCCTGCCTTGCGCATCTGCATGGGCGGACGCCGTTGCTGGTTGTCGATACTCGTGCAGCGCCGCCATTCCTCGAGGCGGCGCAGCGCGACTTCCCGGACGTCGAAATCATCTGTGGCGCGATCGATGCCGACCTGCTGGTTGACGCCGCGAGGATCCTTGTCAGCCCGGGAATAGCCCTGGACAGCTGCCTGCTGCGCAAGGCCCGCGCGCAAGGCGTGCCGCTCGAGAGCGATATCGGGCTGTTCCTGGACAGCGTGGATGCGCCCGTGATCGGAATCACCGGCACCAACGGCAAGAGCACCGTGACCGCGCTGGCGGGGCACCTGCTCAGCGAAGTCGGTGCTATCGCCGGGGTCGGCGGCAACATCGGTCATCCGGCGCTGGCGCTTCTGCAGACGCCGTGCGATCGGTATGTGCTGGAGTTGTCGAGCTTTCAGCTCGAACGGTTGGGAGCCCAGCACCTGGACGTGGCAGTGCTGTTGAATGTCTCCCCCGATCACCTCGATCGATACCCTGACTTCGATGCCTATGCCCGCAGCAAGCAGCGCATCTTCGTCGAGAGCAGGGTGGCGATCTTCAATCGCCACGACCCGCGCACCGTGCCGCCCGAGGCAACCAGAGCACAAGTCTCGATAGGCCTCGATGCGCCCGACGAGGGGCACTGGGGCGTTTGCAAACAGGGCGGTAGCGCGTACCTGTGTTACGGCCGGGAGCGGTTGATTTCCGTGGATCGTCTGAGGCTACGCGGACGGCACAATCAGCTGAATGCACTTGCCGCACTGGCCATCGTACGCGCGTCCGGATTCGACGCGATGGCGAGTCTGGATGCGCTGGCGGCGTTTGAAGGACTGGAACATCGTTGTCAGACCGTCGTCGAGTACGATGGAGTGACCTACGTAAACGATTCCAAAGCCACGAATCCGGGTGCGGCGGTCGCAGCGCTCGATGGCCTGGCGGAGGAACGGCCGCACATTCTGCTGATTGCCGGTGGCGATGCGAAAGGTGCTTCCCTCGACGCGCTGGGCCGTGCGGTGTCGGGTCGCGTTAAACACGCGCTGTTGCTTGGGCGCGACGCAGACCGGCTGGCCGACGTGCTTTCGCCGGCCGTCGCGGTGACGCGCGTCGAGGATCTCCGGGAGGCTGTACAGATCGCGCGGCGCGAAGCCGTTGCCGGGGATGTGGTGTTGCTGTCACCTGCGTGCGCCAGTCTCGACATGTTCGACAACTTCGAAGCACGGGGCCGAACCTTCGTCATGGAAGTTCGACGGGAGCTCGGCTTGTGATCCGGTCCGCCGATCTCACGTTGGTGATGTTGTGGGTGATAGCGCTCGTGGTGGGCGTGGTCATGGTCGCGTCCGCATCCTACCCGATGGCCAGCTCATACGGCGCGCCGTCGTACTTTGTCGTTCGACACGGGGTGTACACCCTCGCAGGTATCGCCGCGTTCGGTTTTTTCGCCGTGCTGCCTCTGAAACTCTGGTGGCACGCGCACCGCCCGTTCCTGATCCTGGCGCTGCTGCTCTGCGTGCTGGTGCTGATCCCGGGGATTGGTCAGGTGATCAACGGCAGCCGCCGCTGGATCGGTCTGGGCGGCATTTCGATACAAGCTTCGGAGTTCGCCAAGTTTCTCGTGCTGGTCTATCTGGCGGGTTATCTCGGCCGGAATCGTGATCAACTCGCCGAAGATTGGGTCGTGTTGTTTCGGCCGCTCGCGGTGGTGAGTGCGGTCTGCATACTGTTACTGCTTGAACCGGACTTCGGATCCGTCGTCGTTCTGGCGGGTGTGACCGGCGGTATGTTCTTTATCGCCGGCGCCCGCCTGCGGCATTTTCTGCTGATCGTCATCGTAACGGCTGCGATGCTGGCGTTGATCTCTGTGTTGCAGCCTTATCGAATCGAGCGCCTGGTGGCGTTCCTCGACCCATGGTCGGTTGCCTTCGGCAGCGGTTATCAGCTGACGCAGTCGCTGATCGCCTTTGGCCGGGGCGAGCTGTTCGGCCTGGGCCTCGGCGAGGGTATCCAGAAACTGTTCTATCTGCCTGAGGCGCACAATGACTTCATCTTTGCGGTGATCGCCGAGGAACTCGGCCTGGTCGGTGCCGTGGCTGTGTTCGGGCTGTTGATCGCTATCGTGCTGCGAATGTTTCGTATCGGTCGGCTGGCGCTGGAACGCAACCGGGCGTTCGAAGCGTACCTTGCATATGGAGCGGGCCTACTGATCGGCTTGCAGAGTCTGATCAACGTCGGAGTCAGCACCGGCGCGCTGCCGACCAAGGGATTGACACTGCCGTTTATCAGCTATGGCGGCAACAGCTTGCTGGTGTGTTGTGCGCTCGCGGGTCTCAGCTATCGGGTCAGCGTGGAACTGAACGCGGAGACCTGGCGATGAACGACATGCCGGAGATGCGTCGGGTTCGGAAGGTGCACTTCGTCGGAATCGGTGGTTCCGGCATGTCCGGAATTGCCGAGGTTCTGCTCAATCAGGGATACGAAATATCCGGTTCGGATCTGTGCGATTCTGCGGCGACCCGGCGGCTGAAGGAACTGGGCGCGCATATAACCATCGGCCATCGCGCGGAAAACATACACGCTGCCAATGTGCTGGTCGTGTCGAGTGCCGTCGACGCCAGCAACCCGGAAGTCCGGGCCGCCTTTCAGCAACGCATTCCGGTGATTCCTCGCGCGGAAATGCTGGGCGAGTTGATGCGTTACCGGCACGGCATTGCCGTGGCGGGCACCCACGGCAAGACCACCACCACGAGCCTCATCACGTCGATATTTCAGGCCGCGGAACTCGATCCGACCTTTGTGGTGGGTGGGTTGTTGAACAGTACAGGCAGTAACGCGCGGCTCGGCCAGAGCCGCTATCTGATCGCCGAAGCCGATGAGAGTGACGGCTCGTTTCTGCGTCTGCAGCCGATGCTCGCCGTAATTACCAACATCGATAAGGATCATCTATCCGCCTACGGTGGCGACTTCAATCGCCTCAAGGAGAGCTTCGTCGAGTTCGTGCATCGCCTGCCGTTCTACGGTGCGGCGGTGCTGTGCATCGATGATCCTGAGGTGCGTGCGATCCTGCCCCGGATTGCTCGTCCCATGTTGACCTATGGATTTTCGGACGATGCCGATTTTCGTGCCGTGGAGCTGGACGATCGCGGACGCAACTGGGGATTCACGGTGGAACGTCCCGGTGGCGTGGAGCCGCTGCGCGTCAGCAGTGCGATGCCCGGATTGCACAACGTACGCAATGCCCTGGCGGCTGTTGCGGTGGCGACCGAGGAGCAGATTTCCGATGCGGCCATCTATACCGGACTGCAGGAGTTCGCGGGGGTCGATCGGCGATTCGAAGTGACCGAAGAGGTTCACCTGGGCGCCAAGGTGGTCCACATGGTGGACGACTACGGACACCACCCGACCGAGATACTGGCGGTGATCGAGACCGCCCGCAAGGTGTGGCCGCAGCGCCGCCTCGTCATGGCCTATCAGCCGCATCGTTACAGCCGCACCCAGGATCTCTACGACGAGTTCGTGAAGGTATTGTCGATGGTGGATCGGCTGGTGCTGTTGGAAGTGTACGCGGCGGGAGAAGCGCCCATTGCCGGCGCCGACGGGCACGCCCTGGCGCAAGGCATCCGGGAGCGCGGCCGGGTTAACCCGGTGTATGCGAGCGATCCGGCCGAGGCGTTCGAAATACTGACCGAAGTGGTGTTAGACGATGACGTATTGCTGGTCCAGGGAGCGGGGAACGTGAGTGAACTTTCGACGAGGCTGCAAGATGCCAACAAGGGTTAGCTCTCAGCCACCCCCGCGATTGATCCGATTGCTCGGGTCGATGTTGCTCGCCGCCGTGCTGCTGGCGACGACGGCGGTGCTGTTTGCGATGAATCGACCCGTCAAGGTGGTTCGGGTAGAAGCGGAACTCAACGCCGTCGAGCGGGAACAGGTCAGAGGTGCGATCGACAGCCTGGTTGGCCAAGGCATGTTGACGTTGGATCTCGACGAGGTCGTCGCAACCATGCGACAGCTCGCCTGGCCGCGGCTGGTCACCGTACGGCGCGAATGGCCCGACGAATTAGTGGTACGTCTGGTCAAGGAAACATTCGTGGCGCGCTGGGGCGAACACGGCGCGCTCAACAGTGCGGGTGAAGTTTTTCCCGATGTCGAGTTGGACGTTGATTTTCCGATGTTGCGGGCGGGTCAAGGCGACGGGCCGCGGGCGATGCAGATTTTCCAGCTGTTGCATGGGGTGCTTGGTTCATCGGGGACCTCCATCGCGTTACTCGAACAGAGTCCTTCGGGAGAGTGGCACGTCGAACTGGACGATGGATTTCGGGTTGCGCTGGGTCGCGAAGACCTCGCGCCTCGGCTGAATCGGTTTTTGGCGGTGCGTCGGGACGTGCTGGCGGATCGGGCGGAGGAGGTCGAGTGGGTCGACGCCAGGTACATGAACGGTGTCGCAGTACGGTGGCGCGACGCCAACCAGGCACAGCTCGCGCTGGCCAGAGCACACTGAAGGTGAGGGACTGATGGCATCAGACAACGGTAGTACCCGGATTGTGGGACTCGATATTGGTACCAGTAAGGTCGCCGCGATCGTCTGTGAACTGACTCCTTCGGGCGATGTGGAAATCATTGGTATTGGTTCGCATGTTTCGCATGGCTTGAAGAAAGGCGTGGTAGTGAACATCGAATCAACAGTGCAGTCGATTCAACGGGCGATCGAGGAGGCGGAGCTGATGTCGGGCTGCGACATCGATGCGGTCTATGCGGGAATCGCTGGCAGTCACATACGCAGCTTGAACTCCCACGGCATCGTGGCGATCAGGGATCGCGAAGTTTACCCGCAGGATGTCGACCGGGTCATCGATGCGGCCCAGGCCGTTGCGATTCCAGCCGATCAGAAGATTCTTCATATCCTTCCTCAGGAATACGTCATCGACGAGCAGGAAGGCGTCAAAGAGCCCCTTGGCATGTCGGGCGTTCGTCTCGAAGCCAAAGTACATCTCGTGACGTGCGCAGTGAATGCCGCGCAAAACATCGAGAAATGCATAGAGCGCTGTGGCCTCGAGGTCAAGGATGTCATTCTCGAACAGTTGGCGTCGAGCTACGCCGTGCTCACGGACGATGAGCGTGAGCTGGGTGTTTGTCTGGTGGATATCGGCGGTGGCACAACCGACATCGCGGTGTTCACTGAGGGCGCGATTCGACACACGGCGGTCATTCCGATCGCGGGCGATCAGATAACCAACGATATCGCTATGGCGCTCAGAACGCCGACTCAGAACGCTGAAGAGATCAAGATAAAATATGCCTGCGCGCTCACTCAGCTGGCGCGGGCCGACGAGACGATCAAGGTGCCGGGTGTGGGCGACAAGCCGTCGCGTGACCTGTCCCGTCAGGCCCTGGCGGAAGTCGTGGAGCCGCGTTATGACGAGCTGTTCACACTGGTTCAGGCAGAGCTTCGGCGCAGCGGATTCGAGGATCTCATCGCGGCGGGCATCGTGTTGACCGGCGGCTCGTCAAAGATGGAAGGCGTGGTTGAACTCGCCGAAGAAATATTTCACATGCCGGTGAGCATCGGCATGCCGCGTCACATAACCGGACTTACAGACATCGTCCGCAACCCGATCTACGCGACCGGCGTCGGCCTGCTTCTGTACGCCCGGCAACAGGAAGAGGACGCGGGGCCGGGCGGGAGGGGCGGAACGGGATTGATGAGGAGACTACGACGATGGATTGCCGAGAATTTCTGAAGATTGCGACCGCCGAGCGTGAATGCGCCGGTTGGTTTCGATGCGTACTACGGATCAGGAGAGAAGGAGCCAAGTTATGTTTGAACTGGTAGACAGTGCGCCCCAGAACGCCGTAATCAAGGTCATTGGTGTCGGCGGGGGCGGTGGTAATGCGGTGCAGCACATGGTGCGCAGAGAAGTGGAGGGGGTGGATTTCATCACCACCAATACGGATGCCCAGGCGCTGAAGAGTCTCGATGCCCAAACGACCTTGCAGATTGGTAGCTCGATTACCAAAGGGCTCGGCGCGGGTTCGAATCCGGAGATCGGACGGCAGGCGGCGTTGGAGGACCGCGACCGGATTTCGGAGGTCCTCGCGGGCGCCGATATGGTGTTCATCACTGCGGGAATGGGGGGTGGTACCGGAACGGGTGCGGCCCCCGTCATTGCGGAAATCGCCCGCGAGTGTGACATCCTCACCGTAGCGGTGGTGACGAAGCCATTCCGCTTCGAGAAACGGATGGAGGTGGCGGAAGCCGGCATCGAAGAGTTGTCCAGACACGTCGATTCGTTGATCACCATTCCGAACGAAAAGTTGCTGGCGGTGCTTGGCGAGCGGACCAGTATGCTCGATGCGTTCAGCGCCGCAAACGACGTGCTGCTGGGTGCAGTTCAGGGCATTGCGGATCTGATTATCCGTCCGGGCATGATCAACGTCGACTTCGCCGATGTGCGTACGGTGATGTCGGAGATGGGCATGGCCATGATGGGTACCGGTCGTGCCACTGGCGAGAATCGTGCACGTGATGCCGCGGAAAGTGCGATCCGCAGTCCGCTGCTGGAGGACATCGACCTGCACGGTGCGCGCGGGATCCTCGTCAATGTAACCGCCGGGCCGGATCTGAGCATTGGCGAGTTTTCGGACGTTGGTGATATTGTCGACGAGTTTGCCTCTGAACATGCGACCGTGGTGTTGGGTACGGTGATTGACCCGGAGCTCGGCGACGAACTACGGGTTACGGTGGTAGCAACCGGACTGGGCGGGATCGGACGGCCCAACGTGATCGTCGACAACACGACGATCACCACGACGCTGGATGGCGACGTGAACTACCGGGACCTGGATCGGCCGACGGTGCTACGGCAGCAATCGGCGCTCCAGCGGGAGCGGGCTGGGGGCAGTGCGGAAGCTCCCGATCTCAACTATCTGGACATTCCAGCGTTTCTTCGCCGGCAGGCCGACTGACTGCAGGATCGCCGTGGCTCGAATCGTGTGTCGTGGTTGGCAGGTCCGCATGGCTAGCAAGTCTCAGAATCGCCTCGCGCAACTGGTCATACTGCAGTGTGCCGGCAAGATCGGTCAGGGTTTTTCGATGTGGAGGATTGGGGCTTCTTGTGTGAACCCCGTCCCGCATCGCTTGTGAACCGACGGACTGCTGGCCGAATGGCTCGACCTTGAGGCGGATCTCCGTGACCGCCGCGAAGTCGGCGAGTTGATTGAGCCTCGGCAGGAGGTCCGGTAGCAGAAGCCGGAATCGCGTTGCCCAGGCGGCGTTGTTGATATGGACAGAAAGGATGTGATCGCGTACGTTGGCGACCTGACATTGGGCACCCATTTCTCGGGGAAGCAGGGCCCGAAGCTGGGCGCTCCATGCGTCCCGGCTCATCGAGCGCTGGAGGAGGCGTGTCAGAGGCGATGGCCGACGGCTTTGAGTCGAAAGCACGTGATTGACGGTTTTACTGGAAGAACTTCTGGAAGGTCTTGTGGGCGTTCTGGTACTCACGAGCTGGGCCGGTCGTTGATCGTGCGGTGAAGAAGAACAATGCAGATCATACTCTTCAGGGAAAAACGAGGTCGAGCACGCTCGCAGGGGATTTCCGGCGGCGTTCTCGCAACGATAGCGGCGGTGGTTCTCGCCGGCCTGCTTGGCGATGCGTATCTGTTGGCACGCTATTTCGACCAGGACCTGCTCGACGAACAGGTCATCGCCGCATGGCGGGACCGCCTGTCGACACAGCAGACCGACGTCGAGCGGATTCGGGCGCAATCGCGCATTGAAATGGACGCGGTTGGCCGGCGCCTTGCAACCATGCAGGCGCGGCTTTTGCGTATGGAGGCCCTGGGAGAGCGGCTGACCGAGGTCGCCAAGCTGGATTCTGACGAGTTCAGATTCCATCGGTCCCCCGCCCTGGGTGGACCGGAGACCTCGCTGATCGAGGGCAATCTTGTGATTGCAGACTTCGATCTCGCAGTGGGAGAGTTGTCTGATCAGTTGAAGACCCGCGCAGATCAACTCGGGGTGCTTGAATCGCTGCTGACGAATCGTAAGTTTCACCAGGATGTAGCGCCCGCCGGTCGGCCGATCTCGAAGGGCTGGATGTCATCGTCCTTCGGCCGCCGGGTCGATCCAATATCCGGGCGGATGGCGTGGCATGCAGGCGTCGATTTTGCCGGCAAACACGGATCCGACGTGGTGGCGGTTGCCGCCGGGGTCGTGGTCTTTGCCGGGGAACGGAACGGCTATGGAGAAATGGTCGAGATCAATCATGGCGGCGGTTACGTGACCCGCTATGGTCATCACGAACAGTTGGTGGTCTTTGCGGGAGACGTGGTCAAGAAGGGACAGATCATCGGCCGTATGGGCAGTAGCGGCCGGTCGACCGGACCGCATGTTCACTTCGAGGTGCTCAAGGACGGTCGGCAGGTCGATCCGGCACGATACGTCGCACGGCGTCGCGCCACCTAGACCAAGTTAGGAGATCCCCTGGTAGAGCCGGGCCCCCTGACTTGGTTTCTGCGGAACGTTCCTCCTCGAATTTCGTCCAATCGCCTCAGCAAACGCGGTAAAATTTCACGTTTAGGCGCAGCCAACGTATGTCCGGCGGAATACTCAAGAAAATCTTCGGCACGAAGAACAGCCGCGAACTCAAGCGGATGGGCGTCATCGTTGCGCGTATCAATGCGCTCGAGGAGTCTGTCGCCGCGTTGAGCGACACGGAACTGGCTGCCAAGACCGCTGAGTTCAAGGAACGACATACCCAGGGGGAGTCGCTTGATGCGCTGCTGCCTGAGGCATTTGCGGTGGTTCGGGAGGCATCGAATCGGACCCGCGGCGAGCGGCACTTCGACGTCCAGTTGATCGGCGGAATCACCCTGCATGAAGGGCGCATCGCAGAGATGCGCACCGGCGAAGGCAAGACCCTCGTGGCCACGCTGGCGGTTTACCTGAACGCGCTGGCCGGCAAAGGCGTACACATCGTGACGGTCAACGACTATCTCGCCCGTCGCGACGCGGACTGGATGGGACCGATCTACAAAGCGCTGGCCATCGAGGTTGGCGTCATTCAATCCGGGCAGGATCCGGAAACCAAACGCGCAGCGTATGCGGCCGACATTACCCACGGAACCAACAATGAGTTCGGGTTCGACTACCTGCGCGACAACATGGCATTCACCCTGCGTGACAAATTCCAACGCGGTTTGCACTGCGCGATCGTGGACGAGGTCGATTCGATTCTGATCGACGAGGCACGCACGCCGCTCATCATTTCGGGGCCGGCCGAGGAAAGTACGGACCTCTATCAGAAGATCAACAAACTGGCACCGAAACTCAAGGCCCAGGTCGGTATCGAGACAGATGCGGAGGGGATCATCGAGGAAGGCGATTTCATCGTCGACGAGAAGAACCGGCAGATTGAACTCACTGAAGGCGGTCACACCTTTGTCGAGGAGGAGTTGGCCCGCCAGGGTCTTCTCGAGGAAGGAGAAAGCCTGTATTCACCCGTGAACCTCGGCTTGTTGCATCATATTCACGCCGCGTTGCGCGCGCACAACCTGTACAAGCGCGACGTCGACTACATGCTTCAGAACGGCGAAGTGGTAATCGTAGATGAGCACACCGGGCGTGGTATGCCCGGGCGTCGTTGGTCGGAGGGTCTGCACCAGGCCGTTGAGGCAAAGGAAGGGGTGGCGATCCAGAACGAAACCCAGACGCTGGCGTCGACCACGTTTCAGAATTACTTCCGCATGTACGACAAGCTCGCCGGCATGACCGGCACGGCAGATACGGAAGCGTTCGAGTTTCATCAGATCTACGGACTCGATGTGGTGGTCATCCCAACTCACCAACCGATGGTTCGGGACGATGCCAACGACCTCGTCTATCTGACCATCGCGGAGAAATACGACGCGATCGTCGAGGACATCAACCAATGCATCGAACGCGGCCAGCCCGTGCTGGTCGGTACGGCGTCGATTGATTCTTCGGAACGCATCTCGGACGAGTTGAACCGCCGCAAGATCGGACACAGCGTGCTGAACGCCAAGCAGCACGAACGAGAGGCCGACATCGTTGCCGAGGCGGGGCGGCCGGGAACGGTGACTATTGCGACCAACATGGCCGGTCGCGGTACGGACATCGTGCTCGGCGGCAGCTGGGAGGCGGAGATCGCGAAACTCGATGCGCCAGCCGACGCCGTAGTAGACGCGATCAAAAGCAGTTGGCGAGAGCGACATGCCCAGGTCATCGACGCGGGCGGGCTGCATATCATCGGCACCGAGCGACATGAGTCGCGGCGCATCGACAACCAGCTGCGGGGCCGTTCCGGGCGCCAGGGCGACCCGGGTTCTTCGCGCTTCTATCTGTGCATGGAAGACAACCTGATGCGTATCTTCGCCTCCGACCGGGTGCGTGGAATCATGCAGTCGCTTGGGCTCGAGCACGGCGAAGCGATCGAGCACCGTATGGTGACGAACGCGATCGAGAAGGCGCAACGCAAAGTTGAAGGACACAACTTCGACATTCGCAAGAATCTGCTGGAGTACGACGACGTTTCCAACGACCAGCGGCAGGTGATCTATCAGCAGCGCAATGAGCTAATGAGCGTGGACGATATCTCCGACATGATCACGGGCCTGCGCGAAGAAGTCGTCGATGACGTGGTGACGGAGTACCTCCCGCCCCAGAGCATTGAAGAGCAGTGGGACATCGAGGGTCTGGAGCAGACCCTGCTGACCGAGTTCAGCTCGAAGCAGCCCCTGCGCGAATGGCTGGATTCGGATGACGAGCTGCACGAAGAAACGCTGCGCGAGAAGATCCACGTGCAGATCGCCGAGGAGTACGCAGCAAAGGAAGCGGCCTGGACGGCCCAGGGCGTCGACATGCGGGTCGTGGAGAAGCAGGTGATGCTGCAGATCCTCGATCAACGCTGGAAGGAACATCTGTCGACCATGGACCATCTGCGCCAGGGGATCCATCTGCGGGCGTATGCACAGAAGCAGCCGAAGCAGGAGTACAAACGAGAGTCGTTCGAACTGTTCCAGGAACTGCTGTTCGTCATCAAGCGCGACGTGGTGCGGCTGTTGTCCCGGGTGGAGATCGAGCGCCAGGACTCGGTGGAAGCGTTGGAACGCCGGCGCCGGGAGGAGGCGGTGAGGCGCATGCAGTTTCAGCACCAGCAGGCTGCGACGCTCAACGGCAGTCCTGATCCTCAGGCTCCTGGATCCGGACCGGACGCTGCCAAGCCCGGGACTTTCGTTCGTCGGGAGCGCAAGGTAGGGCGCAACGAAAGCTGCCCCTGTGGATCGGGCAAGAAGTACAAGCATTGCCACGGGCGCGCGGCCTGAATGGCGGTCAATCTTGACCCACCCACCGAACTGAAGGTCATCGACGGCGTTACCCTCGCAACGGGTTGCGCTGGTATCAAGACCGGCGATCGTGACGACCTCGTGTTGATCCAACTGGCGGAGGGATCCGTCGCCGCGGCGGTGTTCACGCAGAACGCCTTCAAAGCGGCGCCTGTGCGGCTGGCTCAGCGACACCGCGCAGAAGCGCCCACCCGGGCATTGCTGATCAACAGCGGCAACGCCAATGCGGCAACGGGAACCCAAGGTCTCAGGGACGCTATCGCCTGCTGCCAGGCGGTCGCAGACGCGTTGGATATCGACGTCGCGAACGTTCTGCCGTTCTCCACGGGGGTAATCGGAGAGCGGCTACCGGTCGGTGCACTGCGGGATTGCGTGCGCGGTCTTGTCGGTGGGCTTGCGCCGGACGCCTGGTTGGACGCCGCTCGGGCCATCATGACCACCGATACGATGCCGAAAGCCGTGAGTCGGTCCGTGGAACTCGATCATCGGGTGGTCGCGGTGACGGGGATCGCCAAAGGGGCAGGAATGATTCGCCCCGACATGGCGACAATGCTCGCATTCGTGGCCACGGACGCGCGCGTTGCGCCAGGCCCTCTAGACGATTTAATTGCCTGCGCCAACCGGGCGAGCTTTTCACTCATCACCGTCGATGGTGATACCTCGACCAATGACGCCTTTACGCTGATTGCCACGGGCGCCAGTGACATGCCGGCCATTACCAGTTCCGAAGATCCGCGCTTCGAACTGCTTGCACGGACCATCACCGGCGTTGCCGCAGAACTCGCTCAGGCGATTGTTCGGGATGGCGAGGGCGCCACGAAATTCGTCACGATCACGGTGCAGGGCGGAGCCTCGGCGGATGAATGCCTCGAGGTTGCCTTTACGATTGCCGGCTCGCCCCTGGTCAAGACCGCCCTGTTCGCGGGTGATCCGAATTGGGGTCGCTTCTGTATGGCGATCGGCCGCGCCCGGGTGACGGGTTTGGATCCGGACAAGGTCAGCCTCTGGCTCGATGACCTGAGGGTTGCCGCCGCGGGAGTGATGGTGCCCGACTACACCGACGCCGCCGGCGCAGCGGTCATGTCGGCGCCGGAGTTCCAGGTGCGCATCGATCTGGGCCGAGGCACCGCCTCGGAGACGATCTGGACCACCGATCTCTCCTACGAGTACGTGCGGATCAACGCCGAATACCGGACCTAGTTCGGTTCTCCGAGGTCCTCGGACACCAGGTCGTCGTGGTCGTCGCCCGCGATTCGGTTGGATTCGTTCACCCAACCGCCGAAGTCGATCAATTGACAGCGCTCGGAGCAGAACGGACGGTGACGGTTGGTCGGCGACCAGGACACCGGTTTGCGGCAGGTTGGGCACGCCACGATCCGCGCCGGTTCTGGACGCTTAGGCATTTCGAGCGGCTGCAAGATAATTCATGTGCAATTCCTCGACATGAGCGTTGAGGGTCTCCAGATCTGCGTCATTGACGATGATGTCGTCCGCTTTATCGAGGCGCTCTTCACGCGATGCCTGGGCGGCCATGATCGAGCGCACCTGCGCTTCATCGTTTTTGTCCCGCGCCATGGTCCGTTCCAGCTGCAGCTCCTCGGACACGTCCACGACCAGCACCCGGTCTGTGAACCGGACCTGATTGGTTTCGAACAGCAACGGGGACACCAGCACCACATACGCTGAGCTGGCAGCGGCCAACTGTTCGGCGATCCACTCGGAGATTCGGGGATGGAGCAGCGCCTCCAGCCATTCGCGTTCCGCGGGATCGCTGAAAACTCGTGCGCGCAGCGCCGCGCGGTCCAACTGGCCATCAGCGGTGAGTATAACCTTGCCGAAGTGTTCCGCGATGAATTTCAGGGCCGGCTGGCCCGGCTCCACGACTGCCCGTGCGGCAACATCGGCGTCCACCACCTCAATACCGCGGGCGGCGAATCGGTCGGACACGGCCGTCTTACCGCTGCCGATTCCACCGGTGAGCCCAACAACAAACATACTCGGAATCTAGGTCAGGACCAAGCTGACAACGCTATCATGCCAGACCAGACCGACCCAACCCGCGATTGCGAGGAACGGACCGAACGGAATGGGTTCGCGGATTTTGCGGATCAACAGGACCGTGCCGCCGAGCAGAATGCCCACTACCGATGAAATGAGAATCACCATCGGCAGAGCCTGCCAGCCGAGCCAGGCGCCAAGCGCGGCGAGCAGCTTGAAGTCGCCGTAGCCCATGCCGTCCTTTCCGGTCAGGAGTTTGAACGCCCAGTAGATCCCCCATAGGATGAGATAACCCACGGCGGCACCGATAACGGCTGACTGCAGGTCGACGAAACCGCCGCGCAGATTGAAAAGCAGCCCCAACCAGAGCAGCGGCAGGGTGAGGTTGTCCGGCAGCAGGCGGGTGTCGAAGTCGATCAATGCCATGGCGATCAGCAGCCAGCTGAACAACAGTGCAAACATGGCGTCCCAGGTGTAGCCAAACACCGCGACCACCGTCAGCGAAACCAGCGCAGTCAGCACTTCGACCGCGGGGTAGCGGGTCGAGATCCGGGCGTTGCACGCAGCACAACGACCGCGCAGCACAAGCCAGCTGAACACCGGAATGTTCTGCCAGGCGCTGATCTGCGAATCGCAGTGCGGACAGCGAGAACGCGGCACCATCAGGTTGAACGCTTGCGTGGGCGGCACCGGCTCCAACTCCAGCGCCTCCCGTGCCTCGGCGCGCCAGCCGCGCTGCAGCATGACCGGCAATCGGTACACCACGACGTTGAGGAAACTGCCGACACTCAAACCTGTCCAGAGCAACAGCCCGAATATGAGCCAGCCCTGGCTCAGCAGCGCATCGAGGGACATATTCAGGTTTTGGGGATCAGACGTCGTTGGCTAGGGTCAGCCGCCCACCACCGCGCCGAGTTGGAAGATCGGCAGGTACATGGCGATGATCAATCCGCCGATCAGCACGCCGAGTACCGACATGATCATCGGCTCCATCAGCGCGGTCAGGTTGTCGACCAGGTCGTCGACCATGGTTTCGTAGTGCGTTGCCGACTTTTCCAGCATCGAGTCCAGCGCCCCGGACTCCTCGCCGATGGCGACCATCTGAATCACCATGTTGGGGAACACGCCGGTGGCGCGCATAGAGAAGTGGAGTTGCTGACCGGTTGAGACGTCGTCGCGAACCTTCAGAATCGCCGCGTGGTATACGGAGTTGCCAGCCGCGCCGGCGACGGCGTTCAGCGCGTCGACCAGCGGTACCCCGGCCGCAAACGTAGTCGAAAGCGTGCGCGCGAAGCGGGCGATCGCCGATTTTTCAATGATGTTGCCCATTACGGGGATGTGGAGCGAGACCCGATCGATTAGATTTCTGAGCGCCTCCGATCGTCTCCGGGCCTGCATGAACGCGAAGCCCGCGCCGGCGACGCCGGCGACCACCAGAAACCAGTATTCCTGAGTCCACTCGGAAAAGCGGATCACCATCTGGGTAAACGCGGGCAGTTCGGCGCCGAAGCCGGCAAAAACCTGCTCGAACTGCGGGACCACCTTGATCAGCAGGATGCCGGATACGATGAGAGCGACCACCATAACAGCGGCGGGATAGGTCATCGCTTTTTTGACTTTCGCTTTCAGGGCCTCGGTCTTCTCCTTGTAGGTCGCGATCCGGTCGAGCATGGTTTCCAGAGAACCGGACTGCTCCCCGGCGTCGACCAGATTGCAGAACAGGTCGTCGAAGTGGGCCGGATGCCTGCGGATCGCCGAGGCGAACGAGTTACCGCCGGACACGTCCGTCCGAATGGCATTAATCAGCGTACGCAGCTTGGGTTTGTCGACTCCGTCGGCGACGATTTCGAATGACTGCACCAGCGGTACGCCGGCGCGCATCATGGTGGCCATCTGGCGGGTGAACAGCGAGATGTCGGCGGGCGTGACGCCGCCGCCGATATTGAAGTTCAGGCCGTTACTCTTCTTCTTGACCCGAGTTGCCACGATGCCTTGCTTGCGTAGCTCGGCTTTGGCGATGGCAGGATTGGAACTGGTGATCTCACCCTTGGTCTTGCGACCCTGGCGATCGGTACCTTCCCAGACGAAAGTTGCGCTCTCAGCCATGATTCAAGCTAGTGCCCCGTGGTTACTCGGTTTGCTTCGGCAAGGCTGGTCAACCCGCCCTTCACCTTCAACAAGCCGTCCCTGCGCAAGTCGTTGAACCCGTGCTTACGGGCCTGCTCGCTGATGTCTATGCTGTTTCCGTCTTCCATGATAATACGAGACAGTTCCGGCGTAATTTTAACTACTTCATATATTCCCACACGGCCCTTGTAGCCATCTTTGCACTTGTCGCAGCCACCGGGTTTGGGCCCGAAGACCTCAAAGTCGGTTTTCAGGTCTTCTTTAGTGAATCCTTCGGCCAGCAGCGTTTCTTTTGGGACATCCATCACGGAACGGCACTTTGTGCACAGGCGTCGCGCCAGGCGTTGCGCAATGATCAGGCTCACCGACGTGGCAACGTTGAATGCCGGTACGCCCATGTTGCGCAGGCGGGTCAGCGTCTCGGCCGCGGAATTCGTGTGTAGCGTCGATAGCACCATATGACCGGTCTGGGCTGCCTTGATCGCGACTTCCGCCGTTTCGATGTCGCGAATCTCACCCACCATCACCACGTCTGGGTCCTGGCGCAGGAACGATCGCAATGCGTGCGCGAAGGTCAGACCCACCTTGTTGTTCACATGTACCTGGTTGATACCTTCGAGGTTGATCTCGACCGGATCTTCCGCGGTGGCGATGTTTCGCTCTTCGGTATTGAGGATGTTCAGTCCGGTGTACAGGGTAACCGTCTTGCCGCTTCCAGTCGGTCCGGTCACCAGAATCATGCCCTGGGGCCTGTGAAGGGCATCCATGTAACGCTCTTTCTCTTCCTCGGCGAAGCCCAGGGCGTCGATGCCCATCTTCGCGCTTTGCGGATCGAGAATCCGCAGCACGATCTTTTCGCCCCACAGGGTTGGCAGCGTGTTGACCCGGAAGTCGATGGCTCGGGTCTTTGACAGCCTCATTTTGATGCGACCGTCCTGGGGGATGCGGCGCTCGGAGATGTCGAGTTCGGACATCACCTTCAGGCGAGCGGCCAGCCGGGTGCCCAGGTTTACAGGGGGCGACGTGACTTGATGCAGAATGCCGTCGGTTCTGAACCGGACGCGATAGGTGCGCTCGTACGGTTCGAAGTGGATATCCGAGGCGCCGATCTTGATGGCATCGAGCAACATTTTGTTGACGAATCGAACGACGGGCGTCTCATCCGCACCGGAGCTGACGTCTTCGTCGTCGTCCGCTTCGTCGTAGGCTTCGAGGTCGAAGTCGTCGAGCTCGGCGTCGTCCAGATCACCGAAGGCATCGTTCTCTTCCTGACTGAGGAACTGCTCGATGATGGTAGCGAGTTTATCTTCCTCGACCAGAATGGGTTCGGTGTTGATGCCGCTCTGAAACTTGATCTCGTCCAACCCCTGCAGGTTGGTCGGATCGGAAACGGCAACGAACAATCGGACGCCGCGTTTGATCAACGGCAGGGCGTTGTGCTGGCGGATCAGTTTCTCTTTGACGAGATCCTTGGGGATTGCCTCCAGATCAAAGGCAGAGAGGTCGATCAGCGGTACGCCGAACTCCTCGGACGCAGAGCTTGCGATGGCCCGCGCGTCGGCGATCTCGTGGGCGACCAGGTAGCTGACAAATGGTGTGCCCGCCTTGCGAGCCTCTTCGCTGGCGTTCTGTGCGCTCTCGGCATCCAACAACCCGTCTTCAACCAGCCGTCTGGCCAGTCCTGACAACGGTACCGTTTGAGTAGCCATGTACGAATGCAGTCCTTGTCGCTAGGCTGTTTCCAGCGAGCAACCATAGCGTTCGCAGGGCCGCCAAGTCTAATCCGGGTTCACGAAGCTGTCGATAAGTGCTTCACACTACAGGGCTTCCTGACACTGGGGCCAATGCCCGCAAACGTTACGCAGCACGTGGATGACACGATTGGTCAGCTTGTGACGTGGCGAGGGATGCGGGTCGCGCCCGCCCCGGACGTACGTTGGGCGTCGGCGTTGTCCGACATCTAATGCTAAGACATTGATTAATATGATGTTCTAGTTTGGGCGGCGCCACAGCCGGCGACCTGGCATGCAGATTGCACAACTGTGGCGTGAGTTGGACGATTTGGAGCGTTCGCGCCACCGATCTTCGAACCGAATCATGATTTGACGCCAGAAGTAACGGAGTAAAGTTGTAATGAACAAATCAATCCAGAAGGGTTTCACCCTCATCGAACTGATGATCGTGGTGGCCATCATCGGCATCCTCGCTGCCGTGGCCCTGCCCGCTTATCAGGATTACATCCGGTCTGCGAACCAGACCAAAGTGGTATCGCACTACGAAGAAGCCGGTCGTTTTGTCGGCAACGAGTTGCGCAAGCTGAAGACGCAGATGGCCATTGGTCAAGCTGATATGACTGACATGCCGGTAGACTTTGACGCGTGGAATGCGCTGGTCAATCCGCAGGGCAATGCGAAGTCTCCCTCGGGTCAGTCGGCTTACGTCGCCACGATACCGACCGGGGTGCAGATCACCGATGGAAGCGTCGGCTTGGTATGCGCCAACTGCGGCACGGCGACTGCCGTGATTACGATGCACCTGCCGGCCTATGAGGGATTGACCCCGCGAAGCATGATCATTACCTGGGCTAGCATCTAACGTTTGAGCTACGTCTCAGAACGTGCAGGAAGGGCGCCCGTAGTGGCGCCCTTTTTGTTTGTGCCGCGTTACCATTCGAGCATCGTTCGGAGGACTCTGGAAATGAACAAATACATCCGTGCGCATGGGCGCCGTGACCCCATGCAGAGTAGGCAGGCGGGATTCACCCTCATC
>SMWF01000085.1 GCA_004357385.1 Gammaproteobacteria bacterium
ACTATCCGGCCAGGCGGGGGATAATGGAAGGGAACTGTTGGACTTACCTGAGATTGGGGCATACTAAACATTCGGTGGACCACTACAGATCTCCTCAGTGAGGTGGGCAATCCGTCCAGAGCCAGGATCAGCGGAATTGGCCTGTCCGCGAGCCGTTGCCATGGCCAGTCGGGCCAGGGCAATGGCGTGGACAGCCGCCGAACGGACTCGGCGAGGCCAGTTCTTGGGCAGTGGCAAGGGAGGAACGGTCTGTTTGGCCATGAAAGTCCTCTCCAAAAACTTGTTGAATCGATCCGGCCAGGCGGGAGATAATGCGAGGGGATGGTTGGACTTAGACCACGATGCGGCACACTCAAGAATCGGTGGGCCACTACACCCGAGGTAGGAGCCGTATGCGGGAAATCTGCACGTACGGATCTGAGCGGGGGGCGCTGGGTAACCAGCGTTCCTACCGCACCCACCCGGCCATATTCTCGCTAACAAACTCGCTGGTCCACTTCAGCCCAGCATAGCGGGTCCGCTGCAAATCACAATAAATGGACCCTACGGTGTCAGGTTCCGCTTCCCAGCCGGTCGCGCTTGGCCGCGTCGAGGAATTCGGCGAGCCGGACCTCGAACTCGGCCGATTCCTCCCTGCCGGTAATGGAAGCCAGCAGCGAGTTGCTCTCCCGGTCGATCAGCTTGATCATGCCGGGCTCGAAGGGCTGGCCGAGCACACGCCGAATACCCAGGCTCTCGGCGAGCAGTTCGGCTTGCCCTCGCCGCACGTCGTCCGTGATATCCAGTGTCACGAAGAGAATGGGCTCGTTTCCGTATTGGGTCAGCAGGTCAGCAAAGATCGGGGCCACCACCGGGCTGAGCGCGCACCAGTCCGCGCGAATCTGAACGGCAACTAGGCTCGGGGTTGATGCCGCCACCACGACCTGCGTGTTCGGCCTGAAAACGCCACCGTCATAGCCGAAGGTGAAGGCCAACACGACGAACGCGGCCGCTGCAGCCAATGCCCCACCGGCCATCCAGTTCCAGTGCGCACGGGCAGGGCGCTTCTTCATCAAGCGCTGGAGCCTGGGCTGAGGTAACGAGCTCGCGGCGTAGAATTCCTCGATCGCCTGTCCGACGGTTGGCGGATGTTGTTTTTCGTTCATGATTTCTCCTCTTTCGGATTGTCTTGAAACCAGCGCCGCAGTTTGACGCGGGTTCTGTGCATCAGGCTCAGGACCGTGCCACGTGGCGCATCCAGCAGTTCACCAATCTCGCGGGCTGTATAGCCCTCGACGGCGGAGAGCACGAGTACGGCTCGTTCCTCCGGCCGAAGGGAGGCCATCGCTCGGTGAAGCGCCGCGTGCACCGGGACCGACTGACAGCGTTCGGTCCAGAACGTGGCTTCAGCCTCGGCGGCGAGGTGAGGATGGGCGTCGAGTGACTCGGTCGGAGCGATCAGCTCCCGCCTGTACTGATCGACGAATCGGCTTCGTATGGTCGCGAAGAGGTAGCCGACCGTATGCGGCCCCCTTGCCCGAAGCACCGATACCCAGGCTTCCTGGAGAACGTCCTCCGCCCGCGCCGCGTCGTGGGTCAGGGAAAACGCGAAACGATAACCGCGCTGAAGCAGATCCTCCAGCGTCCCTGCCCGCCGATCATTCGGCACGCTTTCATCCGTGGTGGGTACGGTTTCGGTAGCCTGTGCAAATACCCGGCTTCTCGTCATTCGACTCTCCATCGATGCTGGTGGACACTCGCAGGGTAGACGAACGGCGGCCGGTTCTGATTGCAGCCTTCAGAAATGGCCGTCGTTGTCCCAGGAATCGCCCCGGATAGAGTAAACGGAAGGGTGTGCTGGTCCACGTGTGCCATGCAAAGGTTCATTGTTCCAGCAGGTGGAAGTCCTGCCCCGGCAAAGGTCGTCCCGGCCGGGTAGCTGGCCTCCCCGGCCTGTCCGTGGGCCGTGGTCAGGGCCAGTCGGGCCAGGGCGATGGCATGGACAGCCACCGAACGGACACGGCGGGTCCAGTGTTTGGGAAGAGGCAGCGATTGATTCGGTCGTCTCGGCACGGAAATCCTCTCAGAAAATCTAGCGGAACATTCCGGCCAGGCGGGGGATAATGCCAGGAAACAGTTGGACTTAGCTGATATTGGGACGTACTAAATAATCGCTGGACCAGTACACCCGGTCGCAGGGCTGCCGCGACGGTAATCCGATATGGATGGTCTCGGTTGCGACCCTCGTCTATCATCTTTGGACGGAGGAACTCGGTGGACGATCGCGACCAGACTAGCAATTCCGACCCGGCTCCCGCCCCAGCTTCGATCGTCGACGGCCAGGAGCATCGCGTCGACCCGCGTTCGGTGAAGGTTGCCCGCATCATCGGGGTCTCGGTGACGCTCCC
This sequence comes from Gammaproteobacteria bacterium, assembly GCA_004357385.1. Classification (GTDB taxonomy): domain Bacteria; phylum Pseudomonadota; class Gammaproteobacteria; order Pseudomonadales; family Azotimanducaceae; genus SMWF01. The sequence continues at coordinate 2,388 of SMWF01000085.1, forward strand.
GCTCGCGCTGATTCCGTTGATCTTCGTCACCATCGGCTGGGCCCTGGGGGGTATTCCGAGCCCGGTCTATTTTGCGCTGTTCGCGGGTTTGCTGTTGCTCCTGGCGTTGCTTGTGTTGTTTGCCTACAGGTGGCCCGCGGTGCGCCATGAGCGCCTGCGTTACCTGGTTGACGAGGGTGGCCTACGCATCCGCCGCGGCGTGTTCTGGCGCAAGGTGGTCTGGATTCCGATCTCGCGAGTGCAGCACACCGACTTCTCCCAGGGGCCCGTGCAGAGGTCGTTCGGGCTGGCCACGCTCACGGTCCACACGGCCGGGACGGCGGGGGCGTCGATCTCCCTGGGGGGGCTCGAGCACGGGATCGCCACACGCCTCTGCGACCACCTCCGGCCCGACCGTGCAACCGATGCAGACTGAAGCCCGGCGGCTACACCGCTGGTCGTGGATGTTCATCGCCGCGGGCACGGTCAGGGCATTGGTCCTCCCGGCGGTCGGCGCCATTGTCGCCTCCCGTGGAGTCCTGCTGGCACGCCTGGACTTGTTGTTGCTGTTCGTCATCGTGCCGGCGTTGGTGTACGCGTTCGTCAGGCAGAAGGTCTACACCTATCGGTTCACCGAAAGCGAGCTGGTGGTGCGCGATGGACTGCTGACGAGAAACGTGCGGCACATCTCCTACGCGCGAATCCACAACGTCGCGCTCGTGCGCAATCCGATTCACCGCCTGCTCGGAGTCGCCACGGCGCGGATCGAAACCGCCGCCGGTGGCAAGCCCGAGGCGTTGCTGCGCGTGCTGTCGCTGGAAGCGGCCGACGAACTGCGGCGAACCGCGCTGGGCGAGGAGCAGACGCCCTCGGCGACGGGCTCCGCCGAGATGAGACCGACGGATGCCCCGTTGCTGCAGGTTCCGGACCGCGAGCTCGTGCGTCTCGGTCTGATCAGCAACCGTGGGTTCATCGTGATCGCAGCTGTGGTGGGCGTCGTGTCTCAGCTGAACTGGTGGGATCAGGACTGGTCGCGTGTTTACGAGAGCCTCCGCGCCAGGGCACCCGACTGGGCGGGCTGGCTATTTGAATCGGGATCCCTGACCGGCAGGGTATTGCTGGGTATCGTCTTGATCCTGCTGGCCATCGCTCTCCTCCGACTGTTCTCGATCACCTGGTACCTGGTGCGATATCGGAACTTCACGCTTCGGCAGAAGGACGAGGACCTTCGAGCGGAATACGGCCTGTTGACGCAGGTCTCCTCGGTGATTCCGGTGCACCGAATTCAACTCGTGACGGTCAGCGTCTCGTTCCTGCATCGCTGCTTCGGCCGCGCGTCGATCGACGTCGAGACGGCCGGCGCCTCCGATCTGAGCGGCCAGTTTGCCGCGTCCGGGGTCCTCAACACGCGCCAGTGGTTGGCGCCGATCGTCGATTCCGGACGGGCCGCCGCGTTGGTGCGCAAGGTACTCCCCGAGATCGATATCGAGGCAGTCGAGTGGAAACCGATCGAGGCGCGCGCCGTGCGGCGGATCGTCAACCGCGTGGTGATCGCCGTCACGCCGGTCACGATCGGCCTCGCGGCCGTACTCACGTTTTCTCCGATCCCGCTGAGCGGATGGCACGGGCTATGGCTGCCGTCGGTCGTATTGCCCATGACCTGGCTGGCCACGCGCCGCTGGGTACGCCGCGCCGGGTATGCGCTCACCGATCGCGCCATCTACTTTCGCAGCGGCTGGCCCGGCCGCCAGATCAGCGCTGTGCGCTTCGTCAACATGCAGACCGTCGCCATGCACCAATCACCGTTCGACCACCGGAGACGGATGGCATCGGTGGCCGTGGACACCGCAGGGGCGGGCAGCGTCGGCCACCGAATCCTGATCCCCTTCCTGGACGTCGACGTCGCCGAGTCGATCCTTCACCGCCTGTACGTCGAGACCCGCTCGACCGAGTTCCGCTGGTAGATCCCGTCTCGTCTCGGGATCGAGCCATTCTGCGCAAACTCCGGAACTAGTCCAGCGAGTTTGAAAGCACGGTTTCGTGTTCAGATCGAGTCGTTCGGCCAGCAGAAATCCTGATGAATCGTCTGATTTCGTATCGCCAAGGTCGATTCGAGATCTTGAATTCTCCGCGGGTCGAGTTGCAGACGCACTTCCGCCTTCCCGCCAACGCAGCGAACACACGCGTCCGCTGTTCTACGCCGCTTTCTTCAGCTCAACGATGGGAAGATGATTGCGCCTGGCCATGTAGCTGACGGCCAAGTTGAGGCGCTGGCCGCGTCGTCCCAGAACGAGAGCCTGCGGCCCTGCACAAGGCGAGCCCCGCGGCCACCTCTGCCGTGGTTCGATCCGAGGCTTTCGGCAGGCCGGCGGGAGATCGAAATAGACCTCATCGGGAGTTCGAGCGTCGAGCGTGCTATGCGGCCGATACCCGTTGTACCACTCAGTGAACAATGAGAGCTCCTGGCGCAGACCGATCCGGTCGTACGGAACGACGAGCTTGCGCGTACACTCCTTCTTGAGTGTGCGGATGAGTCGCTCGATGACGGAAAGACTGCCGTGCTTGCCGACCGCGCCGAACCGTCGGCGGATTCCACGACGGCGACACCAGCGCCCAAACCCCCTGTCGGTGAACTGACTGCCGTGGTCGGTGATGAGAACACTGGGACAGGAACCCGGCTGTCCCATGGCCCGCCCGAGGAAAGTCCGGACCGCCTCGGATGTCGGCTGCTGCTCGAAAATTGCGAATCCCATGACCCGGCGCGAGTCGTGATCGACGGCGACAGCTACCCAACCAGCAGGACGGCCAGCGTTGCGTCACGGAGCGCGGCATCCACGAGCACCAGAAGCCCATGTTCGTCGGAACGGTAGTGAGGTCCACGTTCCAGATGTGGTCTGGTTTCTTGGAGTGGATGCGCCGTGCTTCTGCCGGAGGCATGGTGACGACCTCCCAACCCGTTGTGCCTCGCAACATCCGTCCGACAGTGGTGGTGCTGAGATGAAGACCTGCACGACAGAGGACGTTGGCGATGCGCGCTTTGCCCATCGTTGGACAAAGCACTTTCAGTCGTCGGATGAGATAGGCAATGAAGTCCGGGTACTTGTTGACGGGCTCTGCCGTCTGGACGAGAGCCCGGGGGCCTCGTTCATCGAGTCGGTCCATCCAGGACGATCCCGGCGCTGGATCTGGCCTCGCGCCGAGGTCAGGGCGAACTGTGCCAGCGAGATGGCATGCAGGACAGCGGACCGAACTCGTTTGTTCCACTGCTTGGGAAGCGGAATGTAGCGACTGGATGGTCTGCGCGGCATGAGAATCTCCAAAACGAACTCTCGGATGAACGGTGCCGGGATGTAACATAAGTGCTTGAGGAGAAAGGACCAAGGCGAGATGTCGTGGCGATCAAACTCGCTGGACCAGTACACCTCTTCAAGAATCTTGAG
>SMWF01000086.1 GCA_004357385.1 Gammaproteobacteria bacterium
GGCGGCCAGATTACCGCGAGACTTGATGGCGATGATCGCGTACTTCGGATCGGAATCGCTGAAGAACACCATGCCGTTGCCCGAGGCGCCGTACCAGGTGAACGCGCCGAACAGCGAGCCCAGCGTCGGACCGAAGATCAGCGCGTACAGGAGCGACCTGGACAGCACCATGAACACGGCCACGGGCAGGTAGCCGTTGAGCGTATTTTGTCCCAACGAGACCGGACGCAGGAGACGACGTTGGAGCGGGCTCGAACCCCACGCACACGCCCCGCTCAGGTGCTACTAAAAGTAACACCTCACGGTGACACAACGGCTCGGACGGGGCTAGCGACCGGTCGCCGTCAGGCTTGGGCGCTGGGTCGTGCGGCCATCCGTTCGTACCACGCCGCGATGTTTTTGTTGTTTTCGTTCAGCGGTTGGCCGACTGAAATTCCGAACGTAAGGAAGCAGTACAACAGTACGTCGGCCAGGGTCAGCCGATCACCCGCGATGAACTCTCTGCCATCGATGAGGCCGTCGAGCCAGGTGATCTTCTCCTGGGCGATGCTTTTCAGCCCTTCTGCCGCTTCGGGCAGGGTGGTGATGCGGTCCTTGAACAGGTCCAGCCCTTCGGAATATCGAAACCCGTTGGCCAGGTTCTCGTTGATGTACAGGTCGACGCGACGTGCCCACATGCGGGCTTCGGCTCGTTCTTCGGCCGTGGTGCCGATCAATGGGGTCTCGGGATACTTCTCCTCGAGGTACTCGCAGATCGCCGTGATCTCGGAGAGGTAGTCGCCATTGTCGAGCTGCAGACACGGCGCACCGCCGGTGGGGTTCTTTGCCAGATAATCCGGCTGACGGTTGACCCCGGCCATGATGTCGATGTCTTCCATCGGCAAGTCGATGCCTTTCTCGGCGGCGAACATGCGCACGACATGGGGATTGGGGCCAACGGAATTGATGAGTTTCATGGAGTCGTCTCTCTCAAGAATGGTTCAGTGGATCGTCAATCGTTGTTTGCGCGGGCAGACTGGAAAGTCTACCAGATGCCGGTGTTTTCCATGTCCTGCCAGGGTGCCTGTGCCGGCAAGGCATCGCCGCGTTGCAGCAATTCGATGGATACGTTGTCGGGCGAGCGAATGAACGCCATGCGCCCGTCCCGGGGTGGGCGACTGATGGTGACACCCCCGTCCATCAACTTCTGACAGGTGGCGTATATGTCGTCCACCGCGTAGGCCAGGTGTCCGAAGTTGCGGCCCTCGCCAAGATCTTCGGCATCCCAGTTGTGGGTCAGCTCGACCTGAGCTTCTTCGTCGCCGGGCGCGGCCAGAAATACGAGCGTGAAGCGTCCACCCTCGTTGTCGTGCCGGCCCAGCTCCACCAGACCCAGCTTGTTGCAGTAGAAATCGAGGGAGGCGTCCAGGTCGTTGACCCGCACCATGGTGTGGAGGTACTTCATCATTGAGTCCGGATAGTCGAAGAACCCGTAAGCGTACTACAACTGCAGCGCGGGCACGCGCCTCGAAGACCAACACGGACGGCCGCGTAGCGCCGCCGCCGCTGACCAGAGCCAACCCACTTCAGCGTCTAGAAGGGCAGCACAGGTGGGTTAGCGCTTCGACTGTCGACCGAAGCCAACCCGCTCCAGCGTCTAAAAGAGCAGCACAATGTTGACCAACAACGTGCCTCAATAAACAGACAGGCAAAAAAAATGGCCTCGATTGCATCAGGGGTGGTGCGTCGAGGCCAAGACCAGGAGTGTGTGTCTGTAACTGGGAAGGTGGTGTGTGCCTTCAGACCGTGGCAATCACAAAGGAGCTTATGGCGGTTGCCAGGGTTGCAAGTGAAACACACATCAACCAGCTCTCTTCGCGTGTCAGTCGGTCCGTCAACAGCGCACTATCCCTCTCGGTTGCCGACCATAGTAGGGCGAAAAAGTGAAAAAGTTATGGAATCAATATGGACCGTAAACGGACCGTAATCGGTTGATTTGTAATGCTTTTGCCGACAATTCTGCTGTTCCGCGGAGCCGCGGGAGCGCTGGTGTCGCCGTCAATCTGGCCGAGGCAATGCTTCGGTGGTTCCGTCGAGCAGGTCGTAGAGGCGCTGCATGCGGATTTCGTAGGCACACTGCAACGACGAGGTCGGGGGCGGCGAGGTCGTCCGGCGTTGGTTGAATTCGTTTCGGAGCGCTTCGATCTGATTCAGAATGGATGCTTGTGTGCTTTCGGAGGTGTTCGGTTCCGCCACGCGTCAAAACTCCTGTCGCGTCCTGTAGCATCTGTAGGATTAGTGCGGACACCTTAGCAGCCCGACTGCACGTCGGTGTAACGCTTTGTATTCGACGTTGGTATCCGCATGTTCCATTCCGTCCTGACTCGTTCGCGCATCGACCGCAATCTCGGCGTTGCTGCATGTGCGTTTGGCATGCTGCTGTCCGGCTGCACGGTCAACCCGGTTACCGGTGAAAGCGAGATAAGCTTCGTGACGCCCCAGCAGGAGCTTGTCATTGGCAGGGAACAATACCTGCCGTCCCAGCAGATGCAGGGCGGCGCGTACGTGGCTGATCCTGAGCTGAGCCGCTATGTCGACCAGGTTGGACAGCGCCTCGCCCGCGCCAGCGGCGTCCAGCTGCCCTACGAATTCGTCGTGCTGAACAATTCGGTGCCGAACGCGTGGGCGCTGCCCGGCGGCAAGATCGCGGTCAACCGGGGGCTGCTGGTGGCGCTGGACAACGAAGCGGAGCTGGCGGCCGTGTTGGGGCATGAAGTGGTCCACGCGGCCGCCCGCCATGGCGCGCGCAGTATGAGCCGGAACGTGTTGACCCAGGCGGTGGTGCTGGCGGGAGCGGTGTTCGCGGGCGGCAGTGAATATGGCAACGCGGTGGTCGGCGCCGGCCAGCTCGGCGCCCAGCTCATCACCCAGAAGTACGGCCGCGATGCTGAGCGCGAAGCCGATTACTACGGCACCGAATTTCTGCAGCGCGCGGGCTACGACCCGACTGCCGCGATTACCCTGCAGGAAACCTTCGTCAAGCTGTCCCAGGCGCGCAACACATCCTGGGCCGAGGGTTTGTTCGCCAGCCATCCGCCTTCTCAGGAACGAGTGGAAAACAATCGCCGACGGGTTGCCGAACTGGGGGCTGGCGGCGAACTCGGCCGGGTCCGGTACAATGAGGCTCTGGCGCGTGTACGAAGCCATGCCGAAGGATTCGCTGCCTATGACAAAGGTCGCAAAGCATTGGCGAAGGGTGACAGCGCTGGCGCCCTGAGCGCTGCTGAGACGGCAATTTCGGTGGACTTCGGCGAAGCCTCGTTTCATGGGTTGCGCGGTGATGTCCGCTCGAGCCAGAAACGCTATGCGGATGCCATCACCAACTATGATCGAGCCATCGCGCAGGACGACGGTTACTTTGCCTATTACCTCGGCCGGGGGCTTGCGCGGGCCGAACTCCAGGAGACCCCCGCCGCGCGGAGTGATCTGGAGCACAGTGTTTCTCTATTGCCGACCGCCGCCGCCTACAGCGCCCTCGGACAGATCGCCGAAGAAGGGGGCAACATCGATGCGGCGCTGCGCTACTACGGGACGGCCGCGCAATCGAACACGACCGAGGGGCAAGCGGCCCAGGTACGCTTCGTACGGCTGGACATTGCGCGGCGTCCCGCGGAGTACGTCAAAGCCGATGTGGTCACGCTGGACAGTGGCACCACTTTGCGGGTTCGCAATGCAGCCGGCGTCGACCTGATCGACATCAACCTCGCGGTTCGCCTGCGCTGGGTGGACGGCGCCGAGCAGCAACTGTCGCGGCGTGTTGCTGCGCTGGCGGCAGGCCGACAGGTGTTCATCCAACTGCCGGTTCGATCAGGTCTCGGACTGGCCGCCGCCCAGGCCTACGCGGTCTCGGCGACGCCGGCCCCGGAGGGTGGCTAGGCGGCTTCGCGCGGCCCCGGGATGTCGAAGCGCTGCAACGGTACCGGGCCGGTGGTCGACGCGTGGTGCGGCGCAACGCTTGCGTCCCAGCCGTCGACCTCGCCGGGCCGGCCAAGGATCTCGGCGCGTAGTTCGAAGAAGGCCGCCAACAGATCGTCACGCAGCTGGCCAGCATTCTTCAGGGCCTTTTTACCTGCCGTCAGTGAAAAGTCCAGATTGCCGAGATAGCTCTGCACCGTCAGGTTCATGCCTTGACCATGCACCGGGATCGACACCGGAAAGTGCGACTGCATGGCGGCGCCGTTGCTGTACAGCTGCACTTGAGGCCCTGGCACGTTTGAAATCACCAGGTTGAAAGGCATCGGTGCGCGACCCGCGACTCCACTCCATTCCGCACTACGGGTAGCGTTACGGATCATCCCGGGCAGACCGAAGAAGCGAACGTCCTCCGGCATCGCGGGCGCAAGCTCAGCGACGATTTCCTTTGAGGTGAGGGCGGACTTGCGGATCGCCTTCAGACGCGCGCGTGGGTCCTTGATGTCCGTCGCCAGGCTTACCGGCATCATCGTCACCTGATTGTTCAGGCTGGTATCACCGGCTTCACGAAGCGACACCGGGCAACCGGCAATCAACGAACTGCGCGGCAACTCGCCGCGCCGCTCCAGATAGCGCGACAGGCCCCCGGCGGCAATGGCCAGGAACACGTCGTTTACCTTTGCATCCGTCGCCTTACCGATGGCTTTGACGTCGGCGAGCGGAATCCGACCCACGGCGAACGTACGTTCGGCATCGATGCTCTGATTCAGGGAGGTCCGCGGCGCCAGTTTGCCGTAGGCGCCAAAATTCTTGCGCGGATCGAGTGCACGTGCGGCCAGGCGGGCGCTGGTTTGCGCCAGGCCGGGTAGTTTCCGCCAGCCCTCGAGGGTAGCCCTGGCAAGCTGTTGCCATGCGTTCCAGGCGAGATGCGCCTGGGACGGCACGGTGGGCGTCGGCGTGGCCGGTGCGGCTTCGCGGCGCGGTTCGGGCTGCAGGTCCATCAGCAGCTGAATTGCGATCTGACCGCTCTGGCCGTCGATGCAGGCATGACTGCAGGCGTTGTAGTAAGCAATGCGACCGTCAGCCAGGCCATCGATCACCAGCAGACGCCACAACGGCCGCGAACGATCGAAGCGCTCGCTGTGCAGACGCGCGATCGTTGCTTCGAGATCGGCCATGCTGCCGCTGCCGCCGACATCGACGGCGTAGACGTGATTGTCGATGTCGAAATCAGGATCTTCGATCCATACCGGATGGTCGAACTGGCCGGGTGCGAACACTGGCTTGTGGTTCAGGTACTGGACCAGGTGCTTGCGTTCCAGAATCAACGCTTTGAGGGAAGCCAGAAACGAGTCCCGCTCGTAACCGTCCAGCGCCAGGAGCTGAATCGAGGCCACCGTCATCGGGGTGCGGTCGGTCTCGGCGTAAAGAAAGGATGCGTCTGTGACGGATAGCGGCTTCATGTCTCTCCCGGTGCGTGCGTGTTTTAGGCCATTTGGCTGCCGGCAGAATGCGCGGCGGCGCGCATTCTATACGCAATGGAGAAAATTTGTGTTGCAGTGCAGCAACGAATTGTTTCATTCGTGCGACAGACGGGCCGTGGCGCTAAATCACCCCGTCCTCGCGCAGTGATTCGCGTTCGGCCGCGTCGTAGCCGAGTTCGGCGAGAATGCCATCGGTATGTTCGCCCAGACCGGGTGCGGGGCGGATTGGCGCGCGCGGCAGTGCATCGACATTGATCGGGTGATCGATCATCCAGGGCAAAGGGATGGCCTCGTCTTCCGGCTGCATGAGCATGTCGTTGGCAAGCAGTTGCGGATCGCTGTCGAGATCCTCCAGCGTCGCGACGCGGCTAGCGGGAACGTTCGCTGCCTCGAACGCCGTCAGCCACTCGGCACTGGGCCGCTCCGCGATCAACTCGGTGATGCGCTCGACTATGATCGGCCCGTTCTCGATGCGCGCCGCTGGGGTGGCGAAACGTTCGTCGTCAACCAGGTCTGTCAGACCGAGTACTGTCAGCATGCCGCTGAACTCCGCGCGGGTGCGTACCATGCTGAACTGCAACCAGCGGCCATCTGCAGCCTGGTAAAGGGCCCGGGTCGGCCCGCGTCCCTTGTACCACAAGCTGAAGTCGGCCCCGGCAAGCTGTGCTTGTGCTAGGCACGATGCGGCCCACAGGCCGTTGCCGAGCAACGAGGTGTGCACTTTGCTGCCTTTGCCGGTTCGCTCCCGACGCAACAATCCCGTGACGATGGATGCGTACAATGCGACCGCGGTCGGGTGATCGCCCATGCCGGGCAATGACTGATTGGGCGTGGCCCCGGGCTGACGAACCAGATCCATCAAGCCCGAGCGTGCCCAGTAGGCAACGAGGTCGAAGCCTTCGCGGTCCCGTTCGGGGCCGCTTTCGCCGTAGGCCGTCAGCGAGGCATAGATCAACCGAGGGTTCCTCGCGGCGAGATCTTCGTAGGTTAGACCCAGCGAGCGACGCAGCGATTGCGGCTGGTTGGTCACGTACACATCGCAGTCCTCGACCAGCTTGTCGAGGATCGCCCTGCCACGGTCATCCTTGAGATTGAGGGTGAGCGAGCGTTTGTTGCGCGCATCCATCAGCCAGGTGTAGTTGACCTCGCCAGCGTCTGGAATCCCCGGCGTATGCGCGTAGTGGCGATACCCGTCACCGGAGCCGGGCAGTTCGATCTTGGTGACCTCGGCGCCGAAGTCGGCGAGCATCGTCGCCGCCACCGGCGCGGCGATCCAGGAGCCGACGTCCAGGACCTTCAATCCTTCGAAAAGCAGTTGTGTGTCACTCATCCGGCAACGCTACCGCAACGTGGCAACCTTGTCAGATTTCAGACGGTCTTCGCGGCCTTCGTGGTGAGATACCCCCGGGCCGCGGCCAGATAGTCGGGATCGTCGTACGCCCGGGCCTGTGCTGCGCACGAATACGCGAGCTTGATGTCGTGCTCATCGCGCGTCCGGGCCAGGAATGCCGAGGGTTCGAAGGCTGGCGCGTCATGGTCGCGTGCCGCGGTGGCCGAAAATTCCGGGGCGCCGACGGCCAGATAGGCTGCGACGACGGCGCAGATGGCCATGGCGTCGATTTCGGGTGGGGTTTCATGCAGATGTTCGAGACACACCCGCAAGGCGTGACTGCCGGTAACCAGGTGCGAAGCGAAGAAATTGTGGCTGGCGGCGAACACTTCTCGGCAGGCTGCAGCCACGGCCGGCAGGCCGCCGGCCGGCGGATGAACCTGATCGAATACCGCATGGCCCAGTGCGTGTGAGTAGCGGACATGGAACCAACCGTTCTGAGTCTCGAAGTCGGGTGGTAGTTGCAGGTCCAACAGCGCGCTCATCGGTTCCACGGGATTCCGTGTTGCGCATTGCGTCGCGCGGCGTTCGAGCCCGGAATGGGGTCCGAGGCAAGCCGCGTACGCGAGGCCGGCCGCCACTTCGCCATCGACGCCGAACTCCAATCCGTAGCCGAGCCGGATCAACGGGTGGAATGCCGCGCTCGCCCAGGCCGACAACAGTCCAGGCAGGTAGCGATTGACGGTTTCGGTGCGTCCGTCGCGCCGCACTTCGTCCAGGAAAAACTCGAGGAGTGCCGGATATTGGTCGCGCTTGCCAACGAATTCGGCATAGTTCCCGGCGTCGATACGGGTCGTCGGCGGCTCAATGGGATCGAGTTTCGCGAGGTAGAACTCGGCAAACTCGCGAACGGCCGCCTCCGGCAGATCCAGGCCACGCATCGCCTGCAGTACCATCGGCCCGTGATCGCTGAGTCCACCCCCGTATTCCCGGGCGTAGCGGCGGTGGTGGGTGGCGATCAGTTGGTCAATCGACGCGCCGGTCTGAAGCGTCTCACCGGTCATAGTCGTTGCGCTGCGCCGGATCGTCGGTCTGATATTCGACGAACTCCCAATCGTTGCCGTCGGGATCGTGAAAATAAATGCGGCGCCGCGCCGCATGGCTGTCGTCGAACAGATTGGGGGTGTACCCGGCGGCTGCCATGCGGTCGCGCAGGGCGTCGAGATCGTCGATTTCCCAGCCGAGGTGATTCATGCCCGGCGTATTACTGTAGGGGGTTCGGACGTTGGTACCTGGAACCGTCTGCAGTGCCACGTAAAAGGCGTCGTCGCCGACGTGGCGCCAGGGCCGACCGAAATGGTCGAGCCCCTCGCCGCGCACCCGGAACTGTGGAAAGGCGGCGCAGATGAATTGGGTAAGCGGGTCGGCGTCGGTGACGGACAGGTTGGCATGCTCGAGTCTGTACATGGCGGCTCCCTCGTTCACGAATAGATTCGCGCTCATTAATTTAAAAACAACTATATTTCTAAACTATGTAGACGTCGAGTGATTTTTGAAACTCTTTTGTTATAAAATCAGACCGTTCAATGAATTTGGGAACTTAGCAACCTTGGCCGATCAACTCATCTTCTCCGATCGCAGCGCTGACCGACTGTTGATGATTCTGAAAATGCGCGGGACGCGCAGCACCTCAGAACTTGCAGAAGAACTTGGCATCTCAGTCCCCGGCGCGCGTCAGCATCTGAACAACCTGACCGAAGAAGGCCTGGTCGAGTCGCGTCAGGAACCTCGCGGTGTCGGCCGGCCGGCGCAGCGCTGGTCGCTTTGCGAGGCGGCGCAGCAACGTTTTCCTGATACCCACGCGGACATTACGGTCGCGCTGATCGACTCGATTCGCAGCGAACTGGGCGAGGAAGCCCTTGAAGCGGTCGTGGGCCATCGCTATCGGCAGATCCGTGACCGTTACAGGCGGGAACTGAAAAGTGTCGAGGGCACGGAAGCGCGCTTGCGGCGGCTGGCGGAGTTGCGCTCCGAAGAAGGCTACATGGCGGAGTTGGTCAGCGACGGTGACGACTGGTTGTTGCTGGAGAACCACTGCCCGATCTGCGCGGCAGCGCAGAGTTGCCTCAATTTCTGTCGCAATGAACTCGGCCTGTTTCAAGCGATCGTCGGCAAGTCTCTGTCGGTGGCGCGCGAAGAGTATCTGCTGGACGGCGCACGCCGCTGCGTCTATCGGATCAGCGCACGAACGTGACACCTGTGCACCATCGCCTGACGGCGTTCATGGATGACCCGGACGAGGATAAGCCCAATCCCATTCATTCCACGGGGACCGCCCGGCGATACGGTTTTCGCGGCGCCCTGATTGGCGGGGCAACTGCCTACGGCTGGACCGTAGCGAGCATCGTCGAGGCGTTTGGGGCGGACTGGCTCGATCACGGCTGGGCGGAATTGTCGTTTCGCCAGCCGATGTACCCGGGCGATGAGTTGGACATCCACATCGACGGCGATGGCGAGTTGCGTGTGGCGCGCGCTGCGCAGCTGTGCTTCAGCGGTCGGGTGGGCGTGGGCGACGGGGCCTGGCTGGAGCAGATGGCGCTGCCGGCGCGCCGCAAGGCTCGGCCCCGGCCGGCTTCGCTACCCGAGCTGACGCTTGGTAACGCTCCGATTGGGCAGGATCTTCTGCCGCGGGCCGTCGCCGTGGACGTGGCCGATGCGCTGGAGTTCAATCAGGTCCGACAGCGCGAGCCGTTGCCAATGTTCGCGGGTCGTCGGCCTCGCATTCACCCGGCCTGGATCGCGGAGCAGCTCATTCACCTGTTGCATCACTCCTACGACTACGGGCCGTCCATTCATACCGCCAGCTGGATTCAGCACGTGAACGCGGCTTTCGCCGGCGATACGTTCACCGTCCGTGGGCACTGCGTGGCAGCCTACGAGCGCAAAGCGCACCACTATGTGGTCAACGACGGTTCAATCGAGGATTCGGCGCAACGTCTGATCGCCCGTCTCCGGCACACTGCGATCTTCCGCATCAAGCCGGGCTAGCGGTGTTCTAAAGAAACTTCGGGAGGTGCGAGCGGATCTCGGCCACGGGGAGCTGGGTAAGGTTCTTGCCGATCTGGTGGGTCAGCAGCTTCGCGCATTGGGTGCCAAGCTGCTTTTTCAGGCGACCGAGAAAGTCGGGCGGTGCCACCAGAACCAATTGCTGACACTCCCCGCTTATACGACCGGTTTCTACGCGCTGGGCGATGGTCTTGGCGAAGTTGAGTGCGGCGTGTTGCTTTGCGCTGGTGGGTGCTTCCATTGCGTGGCGGCCGATGCCGCCGCTGTCGAAGGCTCTGCCTGGGCGGTCGCTGGTCAGATCCCGTTCGTGGCTGCGGGCTTCAGGGAGAACCAGGTCTTCAAATTCGGTCAGTGGACCCTTGGGTGTGCTTGCGGAGAAAATGCGCGCGCGGGCGCGGTCGGCAACCACAACCCAGGTCTTCAGCATTTCACGCCTCCCTGACCGTCGCACCCCTCCTGATGCGACAAGAGGGATGCTACAGGATCATGACCCACGATTCAGCTGATCCTCCTGCAGCCGGGCCAGCACCAGCCCCCGTATCGCGGCGGACATCGCCAGCGGATCATCGAAACTCATGTGATGGTAGGTGTCGGGAAGCTCGATGATTGGTAACGCGCCGTCGCTGAGTTCGGCCATGTAGTCTGCACTCTGCGCCCCGTTCGTCCTCGCTGAACTCGCCGAGAATGAGCGCGGAGCGGCAACTTCCGAAGGTAACGCCTCACATGAACGGGTTGTGCGCGACCTCCCAATAGAAGCCGTCGGGGTCGGCGAAATACCCGGAGTAACCGCCCCAGAATGCCTTCTGTCCAGGCTTGACCAGGGTGGCGCCGGCGGCGACGGCTTCCGCCAGCGTCGCGTCGACCGCGTCGGGCGAATCGACGTTGTGGGCCAGGGCGAAGCCGGCGAATCCGGAGCCCTCGGCGTTAGTCAGCGTGATGTCCTCGGCCAGTTTGTCCCGGGGGTAGAGCGCCAGCATCGTACTGCCGGTCGCGAAGAACGCGATACCGTCGGGACCGTCGTTCAGCGGCAACCCGAGGCCGTCCCGGTAGAAGCGTATCGAGGCGTCGAGATCTGCGACGCCCAGCGATATGAGGGTGATGTGCGGCTTCATGTTGAGTGTCCGATTTGTTTGACGTGGCTGACCTTGTCGCGTCCGGCGATTGGCCGATAGCCGAGGGTCTCATAGAAGCGGGCTGCGTCGACGGAGTCGGTGAATAATTGCAGTTGGACGAAGTGTTGCGCCGCATGTGCCTCGATGGCGCCTATGAGCGCGCGCCCGATGCCTCTACCGCGATGCGCTGGATCAATGAACATTCGTCGCACACGCCCCAGCCCGGGGCCGGGCTCGTACGGATCGATGTTCAGTCCGCCGACGCCGATCAGCTGGCCGCTGAAGAATGCGCCGAACAGCGCTTCGCCGGGGCGATCGAAGGCGTTGCTGCCGTTTTCGAAGTCGAGCACGAGGCGGTCGAATGCCAGGAAATCATCGGCTCGGGCGAGGTCGGCGAGGGCGCTGATGGTGTCTGGCAGCTCGTCGAGTCGGATAATCTCCAGGACAGTCATGGCGCCATCAGGGTCTCGCCGACGATGCCGCAGCACATATGGCCGCGCCGCATGAAGGCGAGCCCGCCGAACATCCGTTTCTCGACTACATCGTCGCGATCGGCGAAATGTTCGCGCAGCCGTTCGGCCAACCCTTCGTCGTACGCCATCGCCCTTCCCGCCGTGGCAGCCGCGTGAACGGAGTGTCCACGGGAATGCATGACCAGGCAAGACTTCGGGGAACGATGAAGGAACGAAACGACTGTGGACCGTCTCTAAAGCGCGGATTGATTTAGAATGCGATGCCTTTTCGGTAATCAGACGTGACCAGCTACTTCATACGACGCGTTCTGCTGATCGTGCCGACCTTCATCGGTGTGTCGCTGCTGGTCTTCACTTTGACCCGGCTGGTGCCGGGCGGGCCGATCGAGCGGATGCTCAACGAGGCGGCAATGGCTGGCAATGAAATGGGTGCCTCAGCCATGGTCGGTGGCTATGACGGCGTTGGTGGCTCGACGCTGTCTGCGGAGCAGCTGGAGGAACTGAAGGCGTATTACGGCTTCGATAAGCCGGTGCTGATCAGCTACCTCGAGTGGTTGGGCAAGGTCCTGGTCCTGGACCTCGGCACCTCGACTCGATACGGGGAACCGGTATGGGACACCATCAGGGACCGCTTCCCGATATCGATTTTCTATGGCGTGACCACGCTGATCCTCACCTACGGCGTCTGCATCCCGCTGGGCATCGCCAAGGCCATCCGACACAAGTCGAGCTTCGATAACATCACCTCGGTGATTGTGTTCTTCGGCTATGCGATCCCGAGTTACGTCGTCGGCATCGCGGTGTTGACGCTGTTCGCGTCCGAGTGGGAGCTGTTCCCCCTCGGTGGATTTGTTAGTGACGACTTCGAAGATCTCGGCTTCTGGGATCAGGTCAGAGACGTGTTCAATCACGCGGTCTTGCCGTTGCTGGCGTATCTGGCGGGCAGTTTCGCCGTGACCACGCTGATGATGAAAAATGCGCTGATGGACAATCTTGCGGCAGACTACGTGCGCACCGCCGTTGCCAAAGGAATGGCCTTCAAACGTGCGGTGTTCCGCCACGCCCTGCGCAACAGCCTGATTCCAATTGCCACGTCCTTCGGCAGCAACATTTCGTTGATTCTCACGGGGTCGTTTCTGATCGAGAAAATCTTCAACATCGATGGGTTCGGGTTGTTGGGCTTCGAGTCGCTGGTGGAGCGCGACTATCCGATCGTGATGGGGATTCTGGTGATCTCGTCGTTGTTGTTCCTGATCGGCAACATTCTGTCCGATATCTGTGTGGCCCTGGTCGATCCCCGCGTCAGGTTCGGTAGTGACGGGGCAGCCGGGTGATCAAGCTCAACCCGCTTACGATCAAACAGCTCAAGCGTTTCCGCTCGATCAAGCGGGGCTACTATTCGGCGGTGTCGTTGACGTTGCTGCTTGTATTGTCCGTGGCTGCGGAACTTCTGGTCAACAATCGGGCACTCATGGTGAACTTCGAAGGGAAGTTGTTCTTTCCGACCTATGGCGCTTTCCTGCCCGGTACCACGTTCGGGCTCGGTTACGACTACGAGACCAACTACCGTGAGCTGGCGCAGCGAATCCACGAACAGGCGGGAACGGATGACTGGGTGGTCATGCCCATCGTCCCGTACAGTGCCTTCGAGAACGACCTGCGCGAGTATGAATACCCGCCGTATCCGCCGTCGGTGGAGACCCGCCACTTTCTGGGCACAGATACCACCGGGCGGGACGTGTTGGCTCGTCTGGTGTACGGATTTCGCATTGCCATCTCGTTTTCGCTGCTGCTGCTCGCGTGCAACTACCTGATTGGCGTGACCATTGGCTGCGCGATGGGATTCTGGGGCGGGGCGTTCGACTTGTTTTTTCAGCGGCTGATCGAAATCTGGTCGAACGTGCCGTTCCTGTACGTGATCATGATCATCGCGTCGATCGTCGTGCCGAATTTCTGGACGCTGGTGCTGGTGATGGTGATCTTCGGCTGGATGGGAATGACCTGGTACATGCGCACGTCGACTTACAAAGAAAAGACCCGCGAATACGTGCTGGCCGCGCGAGCGTTGGGTGCGTCCAGCGCGCGTACCATTTTCAGTCACATTCTGCCGAATACGATCTCCGTGATCGTGACGTTCATCCCTTTTTCCATCGCGACCGGCATCACTTCGCTGACCGCGCTGGATTACCTGGGGTTCGGCCTGCCGCCGCCCACCCCGAGCTGGGGAGAACTGCTGAGTCAGGGAACCGAAAATCTCGAGTACCCGTGGATTGTCGCTTCGGTGGTCGTCGCGATGGGAGCGGTCCTGCTGATGGTGACCTACATCGGCGAAGCGATCCGTGAAGCATTCGATCCGAAGCAGTTTACCTATTACGAATAATGAGGAACTCCATGCGCGCACTTGCACTGTTGTTGGGGGCATTTTTTACGCTGACGGCTTGGGCTGAACTTCCCGCCGAACTGCCAGCGGATCTCGAGTGGATCACCAACTCCGAAGACCCCCTGTTCGCCTCGCCCCTGGCCAAACGGGGCGGGACCCTGCGCATGTCCGTGCAATCGTTTCCGTTGACCCTGCGGCGCGTGGGACCAGACTCGAATGGTTCCTTTGCAGGCTTTCTCCGACCGAATCAGATGTCGCTGGTGGTTTATCATCCCGAGACCCGGCGCCCCATCCCATCGCTGGCGAGCCATTGGGCGTTTGGTCCCAATGGACGGACGATCTTCTACCGAATCGACGCCGATGCTCGCTGGTCGGATGGCGTTGCGGTCAGCGGCGCCGACTTCGAGTTCACGGTGGAGTTCATGCGCTCCAAACACGTCGTCGCACCGTGGTACTCGAATTACTACACCGATGTCGTTACCGACGTGAAAGCATACGGCCACAAGGTCATTGGCGTGGAAGGTGCAACCGCGAAACCGCGCGACGAGATGCTGTTCGAGTACGGGATCGGCGTGGTACCGAAACACTTTCATGTGCTCAATGAACGCTGGGTGCGCGATACCAACTGGAAGGTCGAACCCAACACGGGTCCCTATCAGATTTCCGAGGTCAGGAAGGGCAAATACATCGTGTTCGAGCGCAAGAAAGACTGGTGGGCCAGTGAGCGTCGCTACTACCGGCACCGCTTCAACCCCGACCGGATCAGGGTGAAGGTGATTCGGGACATCAACATCAGCTACCAGCATTTCATGAAGGGCGACCTCGACAGTTTTGGTCTGGTGCTGCCCCGGTTCTGGCACGAGAAGGCGAAGGGTGAGAACTACGAGAAGGGCTACATCAATCGTTACTGGTTTTATAACGAGGCGGTCCAACCGAGCGCGGGGCTGTTCTTGAACGAGGACTCACCCAAGCTTGCGGATCGCAATGTGCGCTACGCCCTGGCCCATGCGCTGAATTTCGACAAGGTCATCAACACGGTGCTGCGTGGCGACTACTCGCGTATGCATACCTTCAATGAGGGCTTCGGCGAGTACGACAACACCACGATTCGCCAGCGCCCCTTCGATCTGGACAAGAGCCGTGACCATCTTGCGGCGTCCGGTTGGGTGGAGCGGGGGCCGGACGGCATTCTGGTAAAGGACGGACAACGCCTGTCCATCCGGATCACCTATGGGGCGCCCCAGCACACCGAGCGATTGGTGATATTGCGTGAGGAAGCGAAAAAGGCCGGCATTGAGTTGGAATTGCAACTGCTGGACAGCGCGTCGTCCTTCAAGCAGATGCAGGAGAAAAAACACGAAGTCGCCTGGATGGCCTGGGGGTCCCAGGGTATGTCGCCGCGTTACTGGCAGTTCTGGCATTCGGACAATGCGCACAAACCGCAGACCAACAATCTGATGAACCACGACGATCCGGCAATGGACGCCATGATCGACGAGTATCGCGCGGCCACCGACAAGGCCCGGCGGATCGAACTGGCCCATGCCCTGGAGCAGATGATCTTCGATTCGGGGTCGATGATCGCCAGCACGAAAGTGCCCTATACCCGGTCCGCCGCGTGGCGCTGGATGAAGCTGCCAGACGAACTGGGCACGCGCACCAGTGGTTCGCTGTTCAATCCATTCGAACTTTCCTCTGGTATCTATTCTTCAGGTGGGCTGTTCTGGATCGATCTCGACGAGAAGAAACGGGTCAGAGACGCACGCGATGACGGCGACGCGTTCCCGGCGTTGCTGGTGTTGAACGAGCAGTACAAGCGCTGATCGCGATGGCTGATTTGCCGATCCTGAGCGTGGTTGGGTTGTCCGCGGCGTTTGCTACGGAGCAAGGCATCGTGTCGGTAGTCGACGGCGTCAGTTTCGATCTGTCGGCCGGCGCCACGTTGGGCCTGGTCGGTGAGTCCGGGTGCGGCAAGAGCGTCACCGCCTTGTCGATCATGGGGCTGTTGCCCAAACCGGCGGGTCGCGTCACCGGCGGCCGCATCCTGTTCAAAGGCGAAGATCTGCTCGCGCTCTCGGCCGAGCAGTACCAACGGATTCGCGGCAACCGCATTGCGATGATCTTCCAGGAGCCGACGACCGCTTTGAACCCGGTGCACCGGATCGGACGCCAGTTGATCGAAACCCTGGACATGCATCGTCCGGAGCTGAGCAAACGGGAGAAGACTGCGGCCGCGGTCGAGTTGCTGGATCGGGTTGGAATTCCGGCGCCTGACCAGCGTCTGCGCGACTACCCGCACCAGCTTTCCGGGGGAATGCGGCAGCGGGTGCTCATTGCGATTGCGCTGGCCTGCCGGCCGGATGTGCTGATCGCCGATGAGCCCACCACTGCGCTCGATGTCACCATCCAGGCTCAGATTCTCGAACTGATGCGCGAACTGCAGCGCGAATACGGTATGGGCATTCTGTTCATTACTCACGACCTCGGGGTGGTCGCGGAGCTGTGCGATGAGGTGGTGGTGATGTATGCAGGGCGCGTCGTGGAACGCGCGGGCGTTGCGGCGCTGTTCGCCAATCCGCGCCATCCGTACAGTGAGGGCCTGCTCGCGTCCATTCCGCGGCTCGAGAGTGTCCCAAAAACCCGGCTCGTGACGATTCCCGGCATGGTGCCCGCACTGTCCGACATGCCCGACGGTTGCCGGTTTCGTAACCGCTGCAGCCGCGCATCTAACCGCTGCCAGGTGGAGCCACCCCTTGTGGCGGCAGGCGCGGGACGGGTTGTGGCGTGTCATCACGCCACCGGAGTCGACGAATGAGCGCGCCACTGCTCGAGGTCGAGGGGCTGGTCAAGCATTTCCCGGTGCGCGGCGGCGTGCTGTTGCGCACCATCGGGCAGGTACATGCCGTGGATGGTGTGTCATTTTCCCTGGAACGGGGCGAGACCCTCGGGTTGGTCGGCGAGTCGGGTTGCGGCAAGAGCACGGTCGGCAAGACCTTGCTGCGACTCTACGAGCCCACCGCCGGACGCGTTCGCTTCGAAGGTCGGGATGTCACGCAGTTGAATCGTCGGGAAATGCGGGCGTTGCGCCGTGACATGCAGATCATATTTCAGGATCCGTTCGAATCACTGAACGCTCGCCATACGGTCGGCAGAATCATCGAGGAGCCCTTCATCATTCACCGGATCGGCAGCGCCGATGAACGCCGCGTCTGGGTGGCCGAATTGCTGGAGAAAGTAGGCTTGTCGGCCTCGGCCGCGCAACGTTTTCCCCACGAATTTTCCGGCGGCCAGCGACAACGGATCGGCATCGCGCGGGCAATCGCCTTGAAACCCAAACTGATTGTCTGCGACGAAGCCGTGTCCGCGCTGGACGTCTCCATTCAGTCCCAGGTGATCAATCTGCTGCTGGACCTGCAACGCGAGATGAATCTCGCCCTCATTTTCATCGCTCACGATCTGGCGGTGGTGAAACATGTCTCCGACCGGATCGCCGTGATGTACCTGGGTCAGATTGTGGAATTGGCGAGTGCCGAGGCGATTTACGCGGCACCGCGGCATCCCTACACACAAGCGCTCATCTCGGCCATTCCGGTACCCGACCCGACCCGGGTGCGTGATCGGATCGTGCTCCAGGGCGATGTCCCATCGCCCATCGATCCACCCAGCGGCTGTCGGTTTCGGGAGCGATGCCGGTACGCACGTCCGGATTGCGCGACTCGAATGCCGCGTTTGGAGCCCACAGGTTCGAATCACGATGTCGCCTGTCACTACTGGCGGTCGCTCTGAGGCGCGCGATCGGTTCCTGCGCCGCCTGCTCGGATCGGATCCATTCCCTGAGTACAGATGAACCAATCTGGCGCGGATTTGACTAAACTGTGACCAGATCTTGGAGGAGGGTGGTCACCATGTCGCGGTTCTTTGCTGGATTTCTCGTCGTTGCGTTCGTGTTCGCAACCGGGTCTGCCCAGGCGGCGGGTAGCGGAGCCGTAGGCGGCAGTTCGATGCCGTCGTCGTCGGCCGCTCGCCCGCGCACCCCCGAACAGATGGCGAGCAGCGCCTACAAATCGGGTCAAAAGTACCGGAAGCGGGCGGAGAAGTACGAACGCAAGGCGGCGGCGGCGGACAATGAGAAGTCGCGCACCAAGTACGCCGACAAAGCCAGTACTCAGTACGAGAAGTCGATTGAGAAGTACCTGCAGGCGTACGCATACAACAATTCGTTTCACGAGGCACTGAACGAACTCGGCTATGCCTATCGCAAGACCGGTGATTATGACAACGCCATCCGTGCGTACAACACGGCGCTGAAGGTCAAACCCGACTACTCACGGGCGATCGAGTATCGCGGCGAGGCCTATCTCGCGCTGGGTCTGTTCGAGAAGACCAAAGACTCCTATATGCTCCTGTTCCGCTCCGATCAGGATCAGGCGGCACTGCTGATGGAAGCGATGCAATCATGGCTCGCAGGCACGGGAGACAGCCCGACAGTCGAAGCCGATGCCTTTGCCAGCTGGGTCGAGGAGCGTAGTGCGCTGGCCGGAGGCATGCAGACGTTATCGATGAACAATCGCCGGGATTGGTGATCTGTCCCATGGCGTGATCCGAGCCGCGCTGGGCGCGGCGTGGCTGATCAGTGCCGCGACGGCCCTGGCGGACTATCGATGGAACCTGCCGCCGGGATTTCCGGAACCCCCGGTGCCGGCCGACAATCCCATGTCCGACGCTAAAGTCGTGCTTGGTGAAGCGTTGTTTTCAGACCCGCGCCTGTCGGTAACCGGCGCCTACAGTTGCGCGAGCTGTCATCGTCCGGACCTGGCGTTCACGGATGGATTACCCACTGCCGTGGGTGCGACCGGTCAGCGCCACAGGCGCAACACGCCGAGCGTGTTCAACGCGGCTTACAACGCAAGTTTCGGCTGGGCCGACCCGAACACCACCACACTCGAAGCCCAGCACCTGATTCCCATGTTCAATACCGACCCGGTGGAACTCGGCTTGAACGAGGAGCAAGTCGCGCGGCTGTTGGATCAGCTGGTGACCGATCAACGTATCTACCGCCAGTTGCGCGGCGCTTTCCCCGAGCTCGATCGCCAGGTGCTTGGCCTGCAGCACATCGTGCAGGCGCTGGCCAGCTATGTTCGCAGCCTCGTGGTCGCCAATTCAGCCTTCGACCGGTACCTCTTCTTTGACGAAGACACGCTCACGGCGGCCGCGAAGACCGGCATGCGGCTGTTCTTCTCGGAACGGCTGGGGTGCGCTCTATGTCACGCCAGCTTCAATCTGTCCGGCCCGGTTCGTTCGACGCTGACTCCAGGGGTGGAACCGGTGTTCCACAACAC
>SMWF01000087.1 GCA_004357385.1 Gammaproteobacteria bacterium
ACCCTTATAGAAGGCTGCCGTGGAGTGCCGTTTGTGTGGTCGCTGGTCGACCTTGCGGACCTGGAATCCGGCGCGCTCCAGACCACGCCGCACCCTTCCCGCTGCGCTGAAGGTACACGCGGTCGTGCCTGCTGAGGACAATCGGGCGATGTCGCGGAACAACCCGTCACGCCACATGTCCGGATTGCGGGCCGGGGCGAAGCCATCAAGCAGCCAATGGTCTACGCTGCGTGCCATGCGGCGCGCCAGGTCGGCAAGGCCATCGGCTGCATCGCCATAGTACAAAGAAAGCGTTACCCGTCCGGCGTGGAAGTGGCGCCGGTGCCAACCCGCCAGGCGGGCCGGATAGTGTTTTGCCAGGGCGTCGTAGACGGGCAGATCGACCGCGCGCTGGCGCGCGATCGCTGTGAATTCGGGATCTGCGATAGGATATTTTTCGACGCTGATGAAGTGCAGACGCGCGCCAGCCGGGGCACACCCGACGAACGTGTCCGCAAGGACAGCAAAGTTCAGTGCCGTGCCGAAGCCCAGTTCCGCGATCGTCATGGTGTCGTTGCCGGCCGCGGCGAACCGCTCGGCGAGCCTGGCAGGCGCCATGAACACGCGCGTTACTTCGGCCGGGCCGTCGGCGGCATGGTAGATATCGTTGAACGCCGCAGACCGGGGCGAACCTTGACCATCGCTGGGCTGCAGTGACGCACTGCACACCCGCGCAAGCTCGGTCATGGTTCGCGAGGGCGAGCGGGGTCCTGGATCCATTCGCTCCAGGAACCGGGGTACAGTGCCGGTTCGTCGAATCCGGCGATGCGCAGTGCGAGTATGTTGTGTGCCGCGCTGACGCCGGAACCGCAATAGCAGACCACCTGATTCGCATCGCCGACGACGGGTGCGAAGCGTTGCCGCAATCGTGCCGGGCCGAGAAAACGCTGATCGGCGTCGAGGTTGTCCTGGAACGGCATGCATCGGGCGCCGGCGATGTGTCCAGCGATCGGATCGATCGTCTCATTGTTACCGGCAAAGCGCTCGGCGTTGCGCGCGTCCAGCAGCACCCGGTCGGCGCGGTCTTCCAGCAGTTCCTGTGCCTCGACCACTTCGGTCAGGGGTTTTCGCTCGCGATACTGGCCCGATCCTGCGGGCGGCGTTTCGGTGCTGATGGCAAATTCGGCGTCACGCCATGCTGCCCAGCCGCCGTCGAGCACCGCTACGCGGTGATGGCCCAACCAGCGCGCCAGCCACCACAGGCGCGCCGCGAGCATCCCGCTGTCGGCGTCGTATACGATCAGTTGTGAGTCTGGCTGGATCCCCCAGGCGGCGAATGTCGTGCGCAGACGGTTTCGATCCGGCAGCGGATGCCGGCCGCTGACACCCGGCACCGGCGGGTCGGCAAGGTCCGTTTCCAGGTTCGCGTGGTGTGCCGAGAGAATGTGCCCGGCGGCGTACTCGCGCGCGCCGGCGTCGTGATCAGCCAGGTTCGCGCGGCAATCGACGATGCACCAGTCCGGGGAGTTCAGCCGTCGATCGAGGGTCGCGGCGTCAATCAGGGTCGAATGCACGTTACGACCTTGAAACAGTTCGCAACGGTTCCGTAAGTCGGCGGTAGCGCTTTGATACAGGTCTCATCTGGAGCTTTGGGTCGAGGTTCTTTAAGATGCGCACCCTATACTACACGGGTCGGTCGAAGGCACCGCGCAGGTGCAATTCGCTGGGCGCGTATTAGGTAAAAGTAGGATAGGTACAAGGCGCGGTGGCAATTTGCCTGCCAAATTGTCAGAATCGCGCGGAATCAATCAACCACCATCCCTCGAGGGGGTACGTTTCGTGGATTTATCATCCTGGTCGAGCTGGTACTACGGCGTCTGGAATCCATCGGTTACAACGCTGGTGCTCTACACGTTCGTCGTGACGCACGTCACCATCGTCTCGGTCACTGTGTTTCTGCATCGCTATGCAGCCCACCGGTCACTGGAGTTGCATCCGGGCCTCATGCACTTCTTTCGGTTCTGGCTGTGGATGACCTCGGGCATGGTCACCCAACACTGGGCGGCGATCCATCGCAAGCACCATGCCGTCTGCGAGACGGAAGAAGACCCGCACAGCCCCGTGATCAAAGGTATCCGTAAAGTGTTCTGGCAGGGCGCCGAATTGTATCGCGAAGCGGCAAAGGATCAGTCCATCATGGACCGGTTCGGCAAGGGCATGCCGGACGACTGGCTCGAGCGCAACGTGTATACCGGGCGCTCGGCGATGGGCGTGACGCTGCTGGCGTTCATTAACATCTTCCTGTTCGGTCCGATTGGTCTCACCGTCTGGGCGGTGCAGATGATGTGGATCCCATTGTTTGCTGCGGGCGTAATCAACGGCATCGGTCACTATTGGGGCTACCGCAACTTCGAATGTCCGGACGCGGCAAAAAACATCGTGCCGTGGGGCATCCTGATTGGTGGTGAAGAACTGCACAACAACCACCATACGTATCCCAACTCAGCCAAGCTGTCGCAGAAGCCCTGGGAATTCGACATTGGTTGGATGTGGATTCGTATATTCCAGTTCTTCGGGTTAGCCAAACCGCTGAGTACCGGACCGGTTGTGGAGCGTGTTCCGGGCCGTGAAGTCATAGATAAAGATACCGTCTGGGCCGTGCTCAATGATCGCTTCCGGGTCATGGCGCACTACGCCGAGGAGGTCGTGGCGCCGACCGTGGAGCAGGAGTGTCGGCGGGTCGACGTGGCGACCCGAAACCTGCTGAAGAAGGCCAAGGCGCTGCTGTGTCGGGAGGACACGCTGGTGGACGATGCGGGTCGTCGGCAGATATCGAGGGTCGTGGACGTCAGCCCGGTGCTCGGAACGCTTTATGAGCTGCGCCAGCGGCTCCACGCTATCTGGGCCAAACGGGGCGGCGACAGCGAAGAGCTGATCGCGGCGTTCAAACAGTGGTGTCTCGATGCCGAAGCAACGGGTCTCCAGACGCTTAGAGACTTCGTCGCCCATCTCAAATCGTACACCATGCCGACCCTGAATCCGGCCTGAGGGAACGCGCTTCAGCTACATCCGTTCGACGGTTTCGATTCCGAGCAGCCCCAGCCCGGTTTTGAGGACGTCGGCAGTCCGCTGCGAGAGTAGTAGTCGACTGGTTCTGATCGGCTCGTCCTGATTCAACACGGGACAGCTTTCGTAAAACTGCATGAAGCGCGCCGCTACGTCTGCGAGGTAGCCACACAGATGGTGGGGAAAGGCATCCCGGGCCACCTGGTCGACGACTTCCTGAAATCGAATCAGCAGCGCCCCGAGATCGTGTTCTGCGGGTTCGGCCAGCCTCATGCGTCCGCTGAGTGACCCCAACACCAGACCGCCTCGCTGAAACATGCTGTTGATGCGCGTGTGCGCGTATTGCAGATAGGGGGCTGTGTTGCCATCGAAGGACAGCATCTGATCCCAGTCGAAGACGTAGTCCGTGGTGCGACTCTTCGATAGATCGGCGTACTTCACGGCGCCGATCCCTACCGCCTCGGCAATAGCGTCGATCTGCGCTTCGGGGAGATCTGGATTTTTCGCGCGAACCAGACGTTCGGCACGTCGCCTCGCCTCATCCAGCAAGTCGGTCAGTTTGACGACTCCACCTGCCCGGGTACGAAACGGGCGTCCGTCCGGTCCCAGTATGCTGCCGAACGGGTGATGTTCGAGTTCGCACGATTCGGTCACGAAACCGGCCTTAGCGGCGACGGCGAACACCTGCTGAAAGTGCAGGCTCTGGCGCGCGTCAACGAAGTACAGCACCCGATCGGCGTGCAGCGTCCGGCAGCGGTAACGGATGGCGGCGAGATCCGTTGTTGCGTACAAGTAGCCGCCATCTGATTTTCGTACGATGACGGGTAACGGCGTGCCGTCCTTGCGGGTGAACTGGTCCAGGAATACACAGTCGGCGCCGTCGGACCGGGTGAGCAAACCCGCGTCGTCGAGTTGTGCGACGATATCCTGGAGATCGTCGTTGTAGGCACTTTCGGCACGCACATCGGCACGAGTCAATTGCACGCCCAGGCGTTGATAGATGGTCTCGCAATGGTTGAGCGAAATGTCGATGAAGCGTCGCCAGGCCGCCCGTACGTCGGGCTCGCCCGACTGCAACGCAACCACTTGGCTTCGAGCGCGCTGGGCAAACGCCTGATCATCGTCGAAGCGCCTCTTGGCGGCCTGGTAGAACATTTCGAGGTCGGAGAGTTGTTCCGAATTCGCGCCGATCTCTTCGAGGTGCGCGATGAGCATGCCGAACTGGGTTCCCCAGTCGCCCACATGGTTCTGTCGAATGACGTGATGGCCCAGCGCGGTGAATACCCGCACCAGCGCGTCGCCGATGATCGTGCTGCGCAGGTGACCCACGTGCATCTCTTTGGCGAGATTGGGCGCCGAGTAATCGACGACGATGGTCATGGATTCGGTTGCCGGTTCGAGTAAAGGCTGCCCGGTGTCTAGTTGTGCCGCAATGAACGCGGGCTCCAGATGGATGTTGATGAAGCCCGGGCCGGCTATTTCGACACGGCTGGCGATGCCCTCGAGGTCGAGTTCCGCCAGCACTCTCTCGGCCAGCGCCCGGGGGTTGGTCCCGAGTCGCTTGGCGGCGCCCATGACTCCGTTGGCTTGGTAGTGCCCGAATTCAGGGCGGGTTGCCGGGCCAACCACCGGCGGTGCATCCTGGGCGCCAGCCTCCGCCAGCGCTTCGCTGACGCGCTGGCCCAGCATGGCTGCGACGTTCACTCAGTCGCCGATGACGGATACGGATTCGGCCTGCAGGCCCTTGTCGTGTTCGACGACGTCGAAGCTGACCCGCTCGCCGTCACGAAGGCTGCGATCACGATCGGTGACCGAGCGGTGATGAACGAAGATTTCTCCGCCCACGTCACGAATGATGAAGCCGAACCCCTTGTTGCGGTTGAACCACTTCACCTCGCCGGATTCACGGCCGTTGGACGGCCCGCCCGATGGCCGTTGGCCACCGCGCTTGGCTCCGGATGGTCGCGTAGCTCGCGAACCCCGGTGGTCACGGCTCTGTTGCCTGGGGCCTGGGCGAGCCGCTTGGCGAGCCGGTTGCTGCAGGGCGATTCTGGAACTGATGGCCGCGCCGATGAAAACACCAGCAAAGCAGAGCAGGAAGAGGCCAAAATACTGGCCGGGTAGTACCCGGGTGTAGACTTCTGTGACGATCGCTCCGATGAGCAGGGCGGCGATCGCCGGTATGGCGAACTTGGTCATGGTTGATATCTTATGGCTACCGTGGTGGGAGAAAGGTTGTGCTCGTAGGCTAGCGCAACCGACAATAATACCGAAGCGGGCATCTGAAAGTCTAAGGGACGCGTCGCGCCGACTGGATGACCACCGGCTTGCGGGGCACGTCATTCATCCCTTGCATCGTCGTCGTCGCGACCAGCTCGATTTGCATGACCGTGTCCATGCCGTCGACGACACGCCCGAACACTGCATAGCCGTGGGACCCGGGACGGGCGTCGAGCTGGTTGTTGAAGTTGGTGTTGATGAAAAACTGCGAGCTGGCCGAATTCGGGTCGCTGGTTCGCGCCATCGCGATACTGCCCTTGACGTTGATCAAGCCGTTGCCGGATTCGTTGATGATGCTCTCGCCCGGTTCGCGACGCGCCAGCGTAGCGTCGAAGCCTCCGCCTTGAATCATGAATCCGGGAATGACGCGATGGAAGATCAGCCCGTCGTAATATCCGGCGTCGACATAGCGCAGGAAATTTGCGGTGGTAACGGGCGCCCGGCGCGGGTCGAGTTCGATCACGAGGGTACCCATGGAGGTTTCCATCGTGACGCGTGGCAGCGAGGCGTCGGCGGCATAGCCGTGCGCGGTGGCTGCCAGCAGCGTGACAGCGAGCAAGACTCTGACCTTGGTATTCAGCATGGCTTCAGTTACTCCTCAAGGACATCCAGATAGGCGCGGACCGCGGATTTGAGCCCCATCTCCAACGCGTCGCTGATCAGCGCATGGCCAATGGACACCTCGAGAATGCCGGGTACCTGGCGGAACAGGGGCAAATTGTCGAGATCCAGGTCGTGGCCCGCATTGACGCCGAGCCCCAGCTCACCTGCGCGCTGTGACGCGGCGCTGAAGTTTGCGAGGCTCTCGGCGACCTCGGCGCTTTCGGGGCCATGCTGTTTGACGGCGTCTGCAAACGATTCGGTATACAGTTCGACACGATTGGCGCCGGTTTCAGGGACGTGTTCGAGCTGTTCGAGATCCGGGTCCATGAACAGGCTGACACGCGCCCCGAGCGCCTGATAGTGGTGCACGGACTGGCCGATGCGGGCTCGCTGTGTCGCGTCGTCCAGGTTCCAGCCGTGATCCGAAGTCAATTGAGCGTCGCTGTCGGGGACCAATGTGCACTGATTCGGGCGTGCGGATTCGATGAGCGCATCGAATCCTGGATAGCCGCCCGCTCGGGCGCCGGCCAGCGGGTTGCCTTCGAGGTTCAGTTCGACATCCGGATACTGCTCATGCAGCAGCGTGCTGAGCTCTGCGACGTCGGTGACGGTGATGTGACGTTGGTCGGGTCGAGGATGAATGGTGATGCCGTACGCGCCGGCATTGATCACGTCGATGGCGGCGCCGACGACGCTCGGACGCCCGCCCTGGCGGGCGTTGCGCAACCAGGCAATCTTGTTCAGATTGACGCTCAGGGAAATGGCCGCTCCCATCAGGACCATCCGCTGCGGCGCGGCCGTGCCTTGATCACCACGCCGGCGATCAGGCCTGCGAACACCAGGCCGCCACCGATCATCATCCAGCGTTCCTGAAGATTACTCTCCAGCCGCCGGTTCGCCGCGACCACGTCGTCGACTTCGGCTCTCAGGCGCGCGTTCAGGCTCTCCAGCTGCAGGTTCTCCTGATGTTCTTCCAAAGCCCCGGCTGAGACCCGCTTTACTTCGGCCAACTGGATCTCCAGGCGCTTTTTGTCGGCGGCCAGCGAGTTGGCTCTGGACTGGGCGTTCGTGCCGGTGGAACGCGCGCTGGCGAGCTGTTCGCTGACCTGGGCGATGCGGCGGGTCAGGCGTTGGATCTCGGCCTGAGCTTCGCGCAGGCGGTCGCGGGCGATTGGCTGGGAGACCAGGTACTGGGAGCGGATCCAACCATCGGTCCCGCGTTCGGTACGTATCTGGGTGAAACCTGCTTGCTCGTCGACCGATAACACCTCCAATCGGGTGCCGCTCGGCAGGCCCCTGTGCAGGATGCGATGGGCGTTCGACGGCCCGCTGCGCAACGGAACCGTGAGCTTGTCAGAGATGTAGACCGTCGATGTCTGCGCGGAGGCCTCCGTTGGCCACAGAAGGGGTTCCCACAGCAGGCTGGCCGACAACAGTAGTGCGACAGACAGCGTCGTCGATTTCACGCGTTGTCGCCCTCTTCCGTGCCGTCGGCGGGCGCTGGTTCATCCAGGTTGCCAGTCGCGGCGAGGTATGCCACGGTCGCGAGGACATACATCAAGGTCAAGCCGAAACCGCCAATGAGTTTGTAACTCACCCAGAACGCTTCGCTGAAGTTGTAGGCGACATACAGATTCAAGATGCCTGCAAGGGCGAAGCCGCCCACCCAACCGAAGTTGAGATGTGCCCAGATGCGGGCCGGCAACTTCAACTGGGCGTCGAGCATACGTTGTACGAGATTGCGGTCACCGATGAAATGGCTACCGAACAATGCACACGCCAGCGCCCAGTTCAGGATGGTCGGCTTCCACTGAATGAACGTTTTGTCCTGATACAGCAGCGTGAGTCCGCCGAACACCATGCTCAACCAGAACGTAACCATGAGCTGGTGGCCGATCTTGCGGCCGGCCAGCCGCAAGCCGCCAACCTGGAGCGTGACTGCGATCATCAGCGCACCCGTGGCGTAATAGATGTCCGTGAAGAAATAGGTGATCACGAAGACTACAATGGGAACGAATTCGAAGAACTGCTTCATACGCCTCTTGTCTCGGGACTTGTCTCGCGGAAGGGCTTGTCCAATAACGCCGCACCCTGGTTGGCCGGCAACACGAATGATACGCGAATGATAAGAGATTCGTCCTCTTCCTCAGATCGTTAGGCATGACCGACCTGCTCTCTATTCATCCGCGTAATCCGCAGCGTCGATTACTGACCCGGGGGGCGGCGCTGATTCGCGCGGGCGCCGTGGTCGCCTACCCTACGGACTCGACGTATGCGCTGGGCTGCCACATTGGCGACAAAGGCGCGCTGGAACGCATACGCGCGATCCGCCGGCTCGAACGGCGCCACCTTTTTACCCTGGTGTGTCGCGATCTCTCGGAGATATCCAGCTATGCTCGGGTCAACAATGCAAGTTATCGGATTCTTAAACGCTACACGCCGGGACCGTTCACCTTCCTGCTGACGGCAACGCGGGAAGTACCGCGTCGCCTTACCCATCCGAAACGCCGTACCATTGGATTGCGAGTGCCTGACCATTCCGTTGCGCTGGGGTTGCTGGAGGAATTGGGCGAGCCGTTGATGTCCACCAGCCTGATCCTGCCGGGCGATCCCACGCCGCTGTCGGATGCCGGGGACATCGGCGGACGCCTGGCGGGACTGGTGGATCTGGTGATCGATTCGGGACCTTGCGGGCTCGAGCCGACGACTGTCGTGGATCTAACCCAGGAGCTGCCGGCGGTGGTGCGGCCTGGGGTGGGGAGGTTCGAGTGACGCTCGATCTGTGCGGGCTCGGGTATAATCGCCGCCATCGTCTGGAACGGGAAAGGTTTTGAGCAGTAGCGATTCCGGTCAACGGGTTGTGTCAGGAATGCGCCCGACGGGCCGTTTACACCTGGGCCACTACCACGGTGTCCTGAAGAACTGGATTCAGCTGCAACACGAGTACGAGTGCTACTTCTTCGTTGCGGACTGGCACGCGCTGACGACCCATTACGACGAACCTTATGACATAGAGCAGTTCACCTCAGACACTGTGCTCGACTGGTTGGCGGCTGGGGTCAGTCCAGGCTCGGCGACGCTGTTCGTGCAATCGCGGGTGCCTGAGCACGCAGAACTCCACCTGCTACTGTCGATGATCACTCCGGTGAGTTGGCTCGAGCGGGTGCCGAGCTACAAAGATCAGCAGACCAGACTGGCGGATCGGGACCTGTCGACCTATGGGTTTCTTGGCTACCCGGTGCTTCAGTCGGCTGACATTCTGATCTATCGCGCAGGAAACGTTCCGGTAGGCGCCGATCAGGTGGCACATGTCGAGCTGACCCGGGAAATCGCGCGTCGCTTCAATCACATCTATGGCCGCGAACCCGGCTTCGAGCAACATGCGGAGGCGGCCGTCAAGAAAATGGGTAAGAAGGCCGCGCGCATCTATGTCGAACATCGCAGAAGCTACCAGGAGCGCGGCGACACCGAAGCGCTCGAAAAGGCTCAGGCATTGCTCGCGTCCCAGCAGAATCTTTCGGTCGGTGATCGTGAACGGCTGTTCGGCTACCTCGAGGGCGGAGGCCGGATCATCCTTCCGGAGCCACAAGCCATGCTGACCGAGGTACCCAAGGTGCTCGGTATGGACGGCGAGAAGATGTCGAAGTCGCTGGATAACACCATTCGGTTGCGCGAGGACCCGGCGATTGTCGAGCAGAAGATCCTGACGATGCGCACCGATCCGGCGCGCGTCCGGCGTAACGATCCCGGCGACCCGGACAAGTGTCCTGTGTTCTCACTGCACGAGATCTATTCGACCAGCGAGGTCAAGCGCTGGGCAACCCAGGGGTGTCGAAGCGCCGGCATCGGTTGCGTGGACTGCAAGGGCCCCCTGATCGACGCCATCAATGCCGAGCAGGCCCCGATTCGTGAGCGAGCGGCTCAATTCGAGAGCGACCCCGATATGCTGCGATCGATCCTTCAGGAAGGGTCCGAAAAGGCGCGCGATACGGCGCGGGAGACGCTCGAGGAAGTGCGGGGCGCAATCGGCATTCTGCACCGATGACGGTGTATCGGTGCTGCTGTATGCTTAGCGCCGCGTGCCAGTGGAACTCCCCATGACGCGACAGCTGGAACCGCGGGTCGCCGTCCCCATCGCTCAGGTAGCGGGTGCGCCGCTGCTTGAACTGCCCACCGATCTCTATATTCCCCCGGATGCGCTCGAGGTTGTGCTGGAGACCTTCGAGGGGCCTCTGGATCTGCTGCTGTACCTGATCCGGCGCCAGAACCTGGATATTCTGGACATCCGGGTCGCGGAGATTACCCGCCAGTACATGGAGTACATCGGCTTGATGGACGCGCTCCAGCTCGAACTGGCGGGTGAGTATCTGCTGATGGCCGCTCTGCTGGCGGAGATCAAATCGCGCATGCTGTTGCCGCGCTCGAAGGTTGCGGAAGAGGACGAAGACGACCCGCGCGCGCAGTTGATTCGGCGGCTGCAGGAGTACGAACGATTCAAGTCCGCTGCGGAGCGCATTGAGGACATGCCGCGTCTGGAGCGCGACTTGTTTGTCGTAAATGCCGCGCGGCCGCAACTGGTTCGCGAGCAAGCGCAACCGCATGTCGAGATGTCGGAATTGCTGGTGGCGTTGGCCCAGGCCCTGAGCCGGGCCGAGATGTTTCAGCACCATACCATTCGGTTCGAACCCCTGTCGGTTCGGGACCGCATGAACGATGTGTTGGCGCGCGTCAACGCGGTTCCGGACGAGTTCGTGCCGTTCGTCAGCGTGTTCCAGGCGGTTGAGAGTCGGATGGGCATCATCGTGTCGTTCCTGGCCGTGATGGAGCTATTGCGCGAGGGTTTGCTGGATCTGGTGCAGCGTGAACCGTTTGCGCCGATCTACCTGCGCTCGGCCCAGGCTTGAACTTTCCGCACAGACATTTGATAGGCGAACTCGAAAAAAGTGGCTGATAACACGCTCGAACTGGCACAGATCAAGCGAATAGTCGAAGCGACATTGATGTGTGCGGATGAACCGCTTCCGATCGAGCGGCTGGCGAAGGTGTTCCGGCGCGGCGAAGCCAACCGCGACGACATCCGCGTGGCGCTCGACGAACTGGAGCAGGCCTGTGCAGGGCGCGGCTATGAATTGAAGCAGGTGGCATCGGGATACCGGTTTCAGATCATGCAGGACCTGAGCGAGTGGGTAAGTCGACTGTGGGAGGAACGACCGCCCCGATATTCCAGGGCGCTGATGGAGACCCTGGCGCTGATCGCCTACCGCCAACCGGTCACGCGGGGTGACATCGAGCAGGTGCGTGGTGTCGCGGTCAGCTCGAACATCGTTCGCACCTTGCTGGAACGGGAATGGGTTCGAGTCGTGGGCTACAAGGAAGTACCTGGCCGGCCGGCGATGTATGGGACGACCAAGGCATTTCTCGATTATTTCAACCTCAAGAGTCTCGTTGAAATGCCGCCGCTGGCGGAGGTCCGCGCGCTGGTGGAACCAGAACTGGTCGACGAAGAGGCGTTGGCGGGAGGGCCCAATCCGGAAATCTCGATGCCGGTTCCTGTCGCGGTGGAACTCGGACCCTCTGACGAACCCGACGAACCCGACGAACCCGACGAACCCGACGAACCGAGTGTCGTGCTGAACGCAGGCGGCGCGGAAATCGTGCCGTTACCGACCGTCGACCGATCTCAGTGAACGACCGGTCACGGTCGCGGCGGCGCCACACGCCGGAACAACGCCAGCAACGGCAGCGAGTGGATCAAACGGTGGTAACCGAGAAGCTGCAGAAGGTGCTTGCCGATCTGGGGACCGGTTCGCGTCGCGAAATGGAGCGTTGGATCGAAGCCGGTCGAGTCGAAGTCAACGGAGAGCCCGCCACCCTGGGTAGTCGCGTTGCGGAAGATGATCGGATTCGCGTGGACGGAAAATCGCTGCGTCGTCGGACAGCGAATGCGCGGGTCCTGCTGATGAACAAGGCCGAAGGAGTGATCTGCACGCGCGCGGACCCGGAGCGGCGGCCGACCTGTTTCGACAGTCTGCCGAAGCTTTCCGGGGGACGCTGGATCGGCGTGGGTCGGCTCGACATCAACACGTCCGGTCTGCTGCTGCTCGTCAGTGATGGCACGTTAGCGAACCGACTGATGCACCCGTCCACGGGAATCGACCGCGAGTACGCGGCCCGGGTGGATCGGCGCCTGAATGAGAAGCAGCTCGCGGCGCTGCAGCAAGGGGTGATGCTGGATGGCGACGTCGCGAGCTTCTCCGACATTCGCTACTACGATGGTCAGGATCGCAATCACTGGTATCACCTGACGCTGATGGAGGGACGCAATCGAGAAGTGCGGCGCCTGTTCGCCTCCCAGGGCGTGCAGGTATCCCGTTTGAAGCGGGTACGTTACGGCCCCGTCGTGTTGCCGTCGACGTTACGACGCGGTCGTTGGATGGAGGTGGGGCGGAATGATGTCGCGTCGCTATACCGGCTGTTACGGCTCAAAGTTCCCGTGTTGCCGCCCCGTTCGCGAAGAAATCGCAATGAGAAATCCAGCTCGGTGTTGATTCCCTATCCCGAGCTGCCCGCCGGCTGAGACGATCCAGCGCCTGCGGCGTCCGGGTCGAAGTCCCTCGCATCGAGCCGTGTGGGCGAGGGCAACGTTTTACCCTCAGGACCCATGAAGTAGAGGTACGCCGCCATGCGCTGCTCAGGCGTGGCGAGGGTGCCCGGATCCTCGCCCGGATAGGCGGCAGCGCGCATCGCCGTGCGGGTCGCGCCCGGATTGATGGTGGCTACGCGGATGCTCGATTTACTGGTCTCGTCGGCCATGACCTGTGCGAGCCCCTCCACTGCGAATTTGCTGACGGCGTATGCGCCCCAGTAGGCGCGGCCCTGGCGCCCGACGGTCGACGAGGTAAACAACACCGGCGCGTCGGTTGCAGCTTCCAATGCGGGCATCAGCGCAGCGCTGAGGTCGAACGCGGCATTGACGTGCACCTGCATCAAGCGCCGCCAGGAATCGCTGTCGTAGTGAGCCAGCGGCACGCGCGGGCCGAGCAATCCGGCATTGTGGAGCAGGCCGTCGAGCTTGCCGTAGTGGTCGATCGTCTGCTCGAAAAGCTGATCAAAGGCGGCGCGATCGGCGGCCTCCAGATCGCAGGGGACAATCACAGGGTCGGTCGCCGTGTTGGCGGAAATCCAATCGAAGACCCGTTCGAGTTTGGCGTGGGTGCGCCCCAGTAGAATCAGATTCGCACCGTACCAGGCGAATGTTCGTGCGGCGCATGAGCCGATCCCGTCCCCCGCGCCGGTGACCAGGATGGTGCGTCCACGCAGCAAGGCGGGGTCCGGTTGATAGGACCAGCCGGATATCGCGCGCTGCAGTTCAGGGTAAGGGTGGTCGGCGGGCATGGAGCAGGTAGTTTACGTCAACGTCGTTGGTCAAGGCGCAGCGTCGATTGAACGGGTTGTAGCTCATCCCGATGATTGCCAGGGTGTTCAGGCCGGCGCCGCGCACGGCGCGGGCCAGTTCGGCGGGGGTAATGAACTTCCGATAGTCGTGCGTACCCCGGGGCAGCAACCCCATGACGTACTCGGCGCCGAGTACTGCCATCGCATAGGCCTTGAGGTTACGATTGATTGTTGAGAAGAACACGTGGCCACCAGGTTCCAGTAGCTCTGCACAGGCTGCCACGACCGACGCAGGTTCCGGAACGTGCTCCAGCATCTCCAGACAAGTCACCACCGCGAATTCGCCGGCGTGATCGGCGGCGAGTGTTTCGGGGGTGGTCTGGCGGTAGTCGACGTCGATACCTGCTTCCAGGGCGTGCAGGCGGGCGACCGCAAGCGGCGCCTCGCCCATGTCGATGGCGGTGACTTCGGCTCCGGCTTGCGCCATCGCTTCGCTGAGAATTCCGCCCCCGCAGCCCAGGTCGGCCACGCGTCGGCCTGCGACATCGACCCGCGAGAGTATGTAGTCGACGCGCACCGGATTCATATCGTGCAAGGGTCGGAAGTCGCCGTTGGGGTCCCACCAGCGATAAGCCAGGGCTTCGAACTTAGCGATTTCAGCCGCGTCTACGTTGGCGTCTGGGGTCATCGTAGCGGCGCCTCCGGTCGCTGCAGACGTTCCCGCCAGCGCTTGGCGTTGGCGCGCACTGCGGCCGCGTCCAGGGTCACAGGATCTCCATCGGTGACGACGGGATTGCCCGCGATCCACACGTGGCTGACCTGGGTGCCCGCGGCGGTGTAGATCAGCTGCGACTCCGGTTGGTGCAGCGGTGTCATACCGGGGCAGGCGGTGTCCACGGCGATGAGATCGGCAGATTTGCCGGGCTCGAGGGAGCCGATCTGATCGTCGATGCTCATGGCCTCGGCGCCACCGAGCGTGGCCATTCGCAGGGTGGCGAACGCAGCGGATGCAGTGACGTCGCCGGTCACGGTTTTGGCGACCAGCGCAGCGGCGCGCATCTCGCTGAACATATCGAGGCTGTTGTTCGACGCGGCACCGTCGGTGCCGAGCCCAACCCGGACGCCCGCGGCTTGCAGGGCCGAAACGTCACAGTGCCCGCTACCGAGCTTGAGGTTCGAGTGCGGGCAATGAACGACTGACACACCGGCATCCGCGACCAACTCGCGTTCGCCCTCGGTGACCTGCGTCATGTGTACAGCCTGCAGTCGTGGGATCAGCAGGCCGAGTTCCGCCAGCCATTCGATGTGGCTCATCCCGAGGCGTTTGCGGGCATCCTGGACCTCGCTGGCGTTCTCGTGCAGATGGATGTGGATGGGCGCTTCCAGTTCGTCTGCCAGGGTCAGCGCCCGGATCAGATCGTCGCGGGCGACGCTGTTGGGCGCGTGCGGCCCGAACGCGATGTTGATCAATGGCTGGTCGCGATAGGCGTCGTGCAGCGCCAGGCCTTTGTGGAAGGCCTCGTTGGCATCTCGTGACCAGGTATTGGCAAAGCGCACGATCGGAAAGGCGATCTGGGCGCGAATTCCGGCGGCACGCGCCGCTTCGGCGGTAATCTCGGGATAGAAATACATGTCGCTGCAACAGGTGGTCCCCGTGGTCAGCATTTCGAGCAGCGCAAGCGTCGCACCATCGCGCACGAACTCCGGATCGACCCAGCGGGATTCGAGCGGCCAGATGTGGTCGGTAAGCCACTGATCCAGCGGCAGATCGTCGGCCAGCCCGCGAAACAGGGTCATCGCCAGATGACCGTGGGCGTTGACCAGGCCGGGCAGCAGAATGTGCTCATGCAGGGTGAGATGTTCATCCGCGGTCCAGGCCGCGGCGACCTCGGCGTGCGTTCCCACGGCCACGATCAGACCCTCGTGGATCGCAACACTGTAATCAACCAGTGCTGTGTTGACGGGTGCAATGGGGAGCACCCAGCCGGCCTCGATGATCGAATCACAGTGTAGTCTGGGCATGCGCGCCATTATAGCCAGTTACCAGGGGGCTACCCATCCGGGTAGCCCCGACGATGCTACCCGTCCGGGTTGCGGCACTGGCCCGGGGACCCTCACCGACGCCACGGAATGCACACGGATGGCGTCGTCGGGTGGACGTATCGTGTTAAAATGGTTCGTTTAACTGCCAGCCGGATCCATACCTGAAGATGTCCGAATTCGGAAAGGAAATACTGCCCGTCAACATCGAAGACGAGCTTCGTCGGTCGTATCTCGACTATGCGATGAGCGTCATCGTGGGGCGTGCGTTGCCGGATGTACGCGATGGGCTGAAACCGGTCCATCGACGCGTGTTGTTCGCCATGAACGAGCTCAACAACACCTTCAATCGTCCGTATGTGAAGTCTGCCCGGGTGGTTGGCGAGGTGATCGGCAAGTACCACCCGCATGGCGATGTGGCGGCCTACGACACGATCGTGCGCATGGCGCAGGATTTTTCCATGCGCTACATGCTGATCGACGGTCAGGGGAACTTCGGATCCGTCGATGGT
Source organism: Gammaproteobacteria bacterium (assembly GCA_004357385.1). Lineage (GTDB taxonomy): Bacteria > Pseudomonadota > Gammaproteobacteria > Pseudomonadales > Azotimanducaceae > SMWF01. The sequence goes on from SMWF01000087.1 coordinate 15,876, forward strand.
GACCGAGCGGCTGCCATGCGCTACACGGAAATACGAATGACCCGTCTGGCCGGCGAACTGCTCGAGGACCTCGACAAGGAGACCGTCGATTTCGTGGCCAACTACGACGACACGTTGACAATGCCCGAGGTGTTGCCGAACCGGGCGCCCAACCTGCTGGTCAACGGGTCGACGGGCATCGCGGTCGGTATGGCGACCAACATTCCGCCGCACAATCTGATCGAGGTGATCAACGCGTGCCTGGCTCTGCTCGACGATCCCGAGATCAGCATCGACGGGCTGATGGAGCACATCCAAGGCCCCGACTTTCCCACCGGCGGAATCATCAACGGACGGGCCGGGATCGTGCAGGCATACCGGACCGGGCGCGGTCGCATCTATGTGCGTGCCCGGGCCCGCGTGGAAGCAAACGAGCGGACCAACAAGGACACGATCATCATCACCGAGATCGCGTACCAGCTGAACAAGGCGCGGCTGATCGAAAAGATCGCTGAGTTGGTCAAGGACAAGAAAATCGAGGGCATTACCGAGATTCGCGATGAATCCGACAAGGATGGTATGCGGATCGTAATCGAGATCCGGCGCGGCGACTCCGGAGAGGTCGTGTTGAACAATCTGTATGCGCAAACTCAGTTGCAGTCGGTGTTCGGCATCAACTGTGTCGCGCTGGTCGACGGACAGCCCGGGGTGTTGAACCTAAAGGCCATGCTGACGCCATTCGTTCAGCATCGTCGCGAGGTAGTCATTCGTCGCACGGTCTACCTGTTGCGCCGGGCGCGCCAGCGGGGTCACATCCTCGAGGGGCAGGCGGTGGCGCTTGCCAACATCGACCCGGTCGTGGAGCTGATCAAAACATCCGCCGATGCGGCCGAGGCGCGGGAGCGCCTGGCGTTACAGGGTTGGGCGTCGGGAGCGGTCGCAGAGTTATTGACTCGGGCAGGCAGTGACGCCTGTCGTCCCGAGGGGCTTGGCGAGGAGTATGGGATCCGCGATGGGCTGTATTACCTTTCGCCGGAGCAGGCCCAGGCGATCCTCGATCTGCGCCTGCACCGATTGACCGGTCTCGAGCAGAACAAACTGATCGACGAGTACCAGGGCATTCTCGATCAGATTGCGGATCTGCAGGACATTCTTGGGTCGGAGGACCGGCTGCTGAGCGTGATTCGAGCCGAGCTGATCGACATCCGGGATCGTTACGGGGACGAACGCCGCACCGAAATCGTCAGTTCGCAACTGGATCTCACCGTGGAAGACCTGATTCCCGAAGAGGATATGGTGGTCACGGTTTCGCACCAGGGCTACGGCAAGACCCAGCCGCTGACGACCTATCAGGCCCAGCGGCGTGGCGGCCGGGGCCGGGCGGCGACGTCGGTCAAGGACGAGGACTTCGTCGAGCACCTGCTGATCGCCAACAGTCACGACACGCTGTTGTGCTTCTCCGATGCCGGCAAGGTGTACTGGCTGAAGGTCTACCTGATTCCGCAGGGCAGTCGGGCGGCCAAAGGTCGACCTCTGGTCAACATGTTGCCGCTTGGCTCAGATGAGCGGATTACCGCCATTCTGCCGATCAAGGACTTCGCCGACGATAAATTCGTGTTCATGGCGACGGGCAACGGCACGGTTAAGAAAACTCCGCTTGAACAGTTTTCGCGACCACGCACGTCGGGCTTGATCGCGTTGGAGCTGGACGAAGGCAATACCCTTGTGGGTGCTGCGTTGACCGATGGTCACTGTGACGTCCTGCTGATGGCCAGTTCAGGTAAGGTGGCGCGCTTCAAGGAGTCGGACGTCCGGGCCATGGGCCGGGGAGCGCGAGGCGTGCGGGGCATTCGGTTGTTTGCCGGTCAGCGGGTGATTTCCCTGATCATCCCGCAAGCGGACGGATTCGTTCTCACGGCCAGCCGTCAGGGCTATGGCAAGCGTACGGCGATCGACGACTTCCCAGTCAAAGGGCGGGGCGCCCAAGGTGTCATCGGCATGAAGGTCAGCGAGCGTAACGGCGCGGTCGTTGGCGCGGTGCAGGTCTTTTCCGGGGACGAACTGATGCTGATCAGTGACCGGGGAACGCTGGTGCGGACATCGGCGGACGAAGTCTCGGTGCAAGGCAGGATTACCCAGGGCGTTCGGCTGATCGCGCTGCGCGGTAACGAACATCTGGTGGGCATCGAACGTATCGAAGAATCGGCCGTGGTCGACGAAGGGACTGAGCCGGTGGAGGTCGCCGATGAGGCGAGCGACGCAGATTCAGGCGACGACACCGAAGGGTAGATTCACACGACCATGACCCGAGTATTCAATTTTTCAGCGGGGCCCGCTGCGCTGCCCGTCGAGGTATTGGAGGAAGCACGAGACCAACTGCTCGACTACCAGGGCAGTGGTCTGTCGGTGATGGAAATGAGCCACCGCAGCAAGCAGTTCCTCGCCATCGCAGAGCAGGCGGAAGCGGACTTGCGCGCACTGTTGGCGGTTCCGGAAGGCTATCACGTGTTGTTCATGCAGGGCGGTGCAACCCTGCAGTTCGCCGCGGTGCCGTTGAATCTGCTCGGCGAAAAGTCTTCCGCGGATTACGTCCACACGGGTTCCTGGTCGAGCAAGGCGATCGCGGAAGCGCGCCGCTATTGCAGCGTTCGGGTCATTGCAAGCTCGGAGTCGGAGAACTTCAGCTACGTTCCAGAACCCGACAGCTGGGAGCCTTCGGCAGATGCTGCATACCTGCACGTCACGGGCAATGAAACCATCGGCGGGGTCGAGTTCCACGAGTACCCGGACACGGGATCGGTACCCCTGGTCGCGGATCTGTCGAGCACCTTGCTGTCCCGCCCACTCAATGTCTCCCGGTTCGGCCTCATCTATGCGGGCGCGCAGAAGAACATCGGGCCGGCAGGCCTGACAGTGGTGCTGGTGCGCGAGGATCTGGTCGGCAATGCGGCCGCGGCGACCCCGAGCATGCTCGACTACGCAGTTCAAGCGAAAACAAATTCGATGCACAACACGCCGCCTACCTACAGCTGGTACATCGCTGGCTTGGTGTTCAAGTGGTTGAAGGCCCAGGGTGGGTTGAAAGTCATGGCGCAACGAAACCGTTCCAAATCAGGTCGGCTGTACGCAGCAGTCGATGAGAGCAACTTTTATCGATGTCCGGTACGTCCCGCGGACCGGTCGTGGATGAATGTGCCGTTCACCCTCGCAGATCCGGAACTCGACGCGTGCTTTCTCGAGCAGGCGGAGGCGGGCGGCTTGCTGAACCTCAAGGGTCATCGTAGCGTCGGGGGCATGCGGGCCAGTCTTTACAACGCCGTCCCGGAACAGGCCGTGGATGCACTGATCGACTTCATGCAGACGTTCGAAGCGGACCACGCCTGAGCGGCTGGTTTGTGATGGTCTCGTGATGGAAGAGAACAAAGAACTCAAGGAGATCCGCGATCGCATCGATGCGATCGACGTGGACTTGCGCCAGCTACTCAACCGGCGCGCCGCAGCGGCGATGGAAGTAGCCAAGATCAAAGCCCAGGATGCGGGTGATGAATCAGCGGTGTTCTACCGCCCTGAACGTGAAGCTCAGATTCTGACGCGGGTCAAGGCGGAGAATACGGGGCCCTTGTCGGATGACGACATGGCGCGGCTGTTCCGGGAGATCATTTCCTGCTGCCTGGCGCTGGAACAACCCCTCTCGATTGCCTATCTGGGCCCGGCGGGCACGTACTCGGAAGCGGCAGCGATCAAACAGTTCGGACACTTCGCGAACACTCGCCCGCTGGCGAGCATCGACGAAGTGTTTCGCGAGGTGGAGGCCGACTCGGTTCACTACGGCGTCGTGGCGGTTGAGAATTCGACAGAGGGGATGGTCAATCACACGCTCGATTGCTTCATGACGTCGCCCTTGAAAATCTGTGCCGAAGTGGAATTGCCCATCCACCACTCGCTGCTGGCGAGCCCTGATACCGAACGTGACGACATCATCACCATTTATTCGCACCAGCAGTCCCTCGCGCAGTGTCGTACCTGGCTCGACACGCATTGGCCGAACGCCGAACGGGTACCGGTGAACAGCAACGCGGAAGCGGCCAGGATGGTGGCGAATCGAGATGACTGCGCGGCTATCGCCGGTGAGATCGCGGCGCAGCACTACGATCTGCGCACGCTGGCAAGCAGCATCGAAGACCGACCGGACAACAGAACGCGATTCCTGGTGATCGGCAAGCAGAAAGTCGGACCGAGTGGCCGTGACAAGAGTTCGATCCTGGTGAGCACCCGTAACGAGCCCGGGGCGCTGTACAAGGTGCTGGGTCCGTTCCATGAACACGGCATCAGCTTGTCGCGAATTGAAACGCGGCCATCGAAAACCGGGAGCTGGTCGTACGTGTTCTTCATCGACTTCGACGGTCATCAGGCGTCGCCGGAAATTCGTGCGGTTCTGGATGAGATTCGCAAGGTGGCGATGGAAGTGAAATCACTCGGTTCGTACCCCCAGGCGGTCCTGTGACAGCGTCGGTCACGGATTGGTGCAACCCCGCTATCCAGACGCTGCAGCCCTATCAACCGGGTAAGCCGACCGAAGAGTTGACCCGGGAGCTCGGGCTGACCGATATCGTCAAACTGGCGAGCAATGAGAACCCACGAGGACCGGGACTGGCGGTTACGTCGGTGCTGGAACGGGCGGCCGATTCGCTGTCACGCTATCCAGATGGCAGTGGCTACCGTCTGAAACAGGCTCTCGCGGCCCATCTGGATGTCGAGGTCGAACAGTTAACCCTTGGCAACGGTTCCAACGACGTGCTGGAACTGATCGCCCGCGTGGTGTTGACCCCCGGGGCCCAAGCCGTCGTTTCGGAACATGCGTTCGTGGTGTATCCGCTGGCGGTGGTCTCCAATGGCGGGGTCCTGGTAACGGTTCCGGCTCGTGCGTGGGGTTGCGACCTCGACGCGATGGCGAAGGCGGTGAACGAAAAGACCCGTATCGTATTCATCGCCAACCCGAACAATCCGACGGGTACCTGGGTGGGCCGAGCGGAGCTGAGCGACTTTCTCGAACAACTACCGGAGCAGCTCGTCGTGGTGCTCGACGAAGCCTACTTTGAATATGTCGATGAGCCGGAGTATCCAGACGGCGTCGATCTGCAGCGGCGCTTCCCGAATCTGGTGGTGACCCGGACATTCTCGAAGATCCACGCGCTGGCCGCGTTGCGGGTCGGGTACGCCATAAGCCATCCCGAATTTGCAGAGCTCATGAATCGCGTTCGCCAGCCCTTCAACGTCAACGCGCTCGGGCTCGACTGCGCCGAAGCCGCCCTGGCCGACCTGGACTTCGTGCAGGAGAGCAAGGCATTGAATGCGGCGGGCATGCGCCAGCTGAGCGATGGCCTCGATCGGCTGGGGATCGGATTCATCCCCTCAGCCGGGAACTTCCTGTGCGTCGATCTCGGCCGGGATGCGGCGCCTGTTTACCAGGATCTGTTGCGGCGCGGCGTCATCGTGCGACCGATCGCCGGGTATGGCATGCCGCGCCATCTGCGCGTAACCGTCGGGCTCGCCGAAGAAAACCAGCGATTCCTTGCGGCCCTCCGAGAACTGCTGTGAGCGACGGATGAGCCACCTGCACGTGGTCGGGACCGGACTGATCGGTGCATCGTTTGCCATGGCGGCACGTGAGGCTGCATGTTTCACGCGTATCACCGGAGCGGATGCCGACCCGGCGCGGGTCGGACGAGCGGTCGAACTGGGCGTCATCGACGCTGAGAGCGATGGCATCGGGGCCGATGCCGTACTGGTGGCCGTTCCCGTCGGGCAGATTGCGCGGGTGGTCATCGAATTGGAAACCACCGGCGTTGCACAGGCCAGCACCCTGTTCGACGTCGGCAGTGCCAAGCAGCAACCGCTGGCCTCGCTCGCCGAAGCGCTCGGCAGCGTACCGGCGAATTTCGTCCCGTGTCACCCGATGGCGGGATCCGATCAATCGGGTCCGGAGGCGGCCAGCGCAGGGTTGTTTCGCGCGAAACGCGTGTTCATCACCCCGACTCAGGAGACCGGGCGCCGGCACCTGGAACGGGTCCGGGAGTGGTGGCAGGCATGTGGCGCGGTTGTGAGCGAGACATCGGCTGAACATCACGATGCCGCGGTTGCGTTGACCAGCCACCTGCCGCACCTGCTGGCAGCGGCGTTCATGGCATTGATTGCGGACCGCGATGATGCGGCGATCATGCAGTTTGCAGGCTCGGGATTTGCGGACTTTACGCGCATCGCGGCTGGTGATCCGGCATTGTGGCGGGACATCGTCGGCAGCAATCGCGATGCGATCGACACGCAGTTGAATGCGTTTGTTGCGCTGCTGGGCGAGTTGCAGACGGACCTCGGCAGTGGGCGCCTGGACGCTCTCGAAGCATTGCTGTCCCGCGCACAACGCGCGCGAAGGGACTTTTCGCAGGGTGGTGAATCCGGAGCAGAGCAGTGACAGCCGCGGTGATTGCCATAGATGGCCCCAGCGGTTCCGGGAAAGGCACCTTGGCAGAAGCCCTTGCGCGACGCCTCGGCTGGCGCCTGCTCGATAGCGGGGCATTGTATCGGTCGGTAGCGCTCGCTGCGGCGCAGCGTAAGGTTGGATTTGACGATGAGGCGGGTCTTGCCGATATCGCGCGTCAGCTCGGCATCGAATTCCGTCCAGGCGATGCCGGTATTGCGGTTCGGCTGGATGGTCAGGATGTGACCCTTCAGATCAGGGCCGAGTCGGTCAGTGCGAACGCATCGCGCGTGGCGGCGCTATGGGCGGTTCGCAAGGCGCTGTTGGAGCGCCAGCGAGGGTTCCGGTGCGAACCCGGTCTGGTGGCGGACGGACGCGATATGGGCACGGTCGTATTTCCCGATGCGCAGCTCAAAGTGTTCCTCGAAGCGAGCCCTGAGGAGCGTGCCGCACGGAGACATAAGCAGTTGATAGATAAGGGTTTAGGTGGTAGTCTGCGCGGCCTTCTCGTGGGCATCCGGGAGCGTGATGAGCGGGATCGGCAACGCGTCGAGTCGCCATTGGTTCCCGCGCAAGACGCGGTCGTAATCGACAGCACGGCGCTCGGTATCGATGCCGTTGAGCAGCGTGTGTGGCAACTGATCGAAGCGCGAGGCCTCTCGTGAATGCGAGAGAGTGAACGAAAACGACCGAACGAAATGGGTGCGTCGGCACGACGTGAAATTCACTAACAACTGAACAATTGGGTATGACTGAAAATTTTGCGGAGCTGTTTGAAGAGAGTTTGCAGACCATCGAGATGGCGCCTGGCTCCATCGTCACTGGCACAGTAGTCGAGATCGACAACGACTGGGTCATCGTCCACGCGGGACTGAAATCGGAAGGCGTGATTCCGATTGAGCAGTTCGCGGATGAGAATGGTAACTACAACCTATCCGTCGGGGATCAGGTCAAGGTCGCGATGGAAGTCGTTGATGATGGTTGGGGTGGTACCCGACTGTCTCGCGAAAAGGCACGCCGGGCCGAATCGTGGATGATGCTCGACGAAGCCTTCGAAGGCGGCGACGTCGTCACCGGGATCATCAACGGGAAGGTCAAGGGCGGGTTCACCGTCGATATCAACGATATTCGCGCGTTTCTCCCCGGTTCGTTGGTGGACATCCGGCCGCTGCGCGAGACCGCGCACCTGGAAGGCACACCCTTGGAATTCAAGGTGATCAAACTCGATCAGCGTCGTAACAACGTGGTCGTCTCGCGTCGCGCGGTACTGGAAGAAGAGAACAGCGCGGAACGCGAGGAGCTGCTCAGCTCTCTGCAGGAAGGCCAGGAAATCAAGGGTATCGTCAAGAATCTTACGGATTACGGCGCGTTTGTCGATCTGGGTGGGGTCGATGGGCTGCTGCACATCACTGACATGGCGTGGCGCAGGATTCGTCATCCGAGCGAAATCGTCAATGTTGGCGACGAGATCATCGTCAAGATCCTCAAGTTCGACCGCGAAAAGAACCGTGTATCGCTCGGTATGAAGCAACTTGGGGATGATCCGTGGGTAGACATCACCCGCCGCTATCCGGAAGGAACTCGCGTTCAGACTACCGTGACCAACCTCACCGACTACGGTTGCTTCGCCGAAATCGAAGAGGGCGTCGAAGGCCTGGTCCACGTCTCCGAGATGGACTGGACCAACAAGAACATCCATCCGTCCAAAGTGGTCGCAGTGGGCGACGAAGTGGAAGTGATGGTGCTGGACATCGACGAAGAACGGCGCCGGATATCGCTTGGAATCAAGCAGTGTCGCCCCAATCCCTGGGATGAGTTTGCACAGCGCTATGCGAAAGGTGATCGCATCACCGGCACCATCAAATCGATTACCGACTTTGGTATCTTCATCGGCCTGGACGGCGCGATCGACGGACTCGTGCATCTGTCGGACATTTCCTGGAACGAATCCGGTGAAACGGCAGTTCGTCGCTACAGCAAGGGCGAAGAACTTGAAACTCTGGTGTTGTCCATCGATTCGGAACGTGAGCGTATCTCCCTCGGCATCAAGCAACTCGATCAGGAGCCGTTCTCCGATTACACCGCGATCAACGATCGTGGCAGCATCGTGAAAGGTACTGTCGAAAGCGTCGAGCCCAGGGCGGCGGTGATTCGCCTGGCCGAGGAGGTCGAAGGCATCCTGAGAGCGTCCGAAATCAGTGTCGACCGCGTGGAGGACGCTCGCCATGTCCTGAACGAGGGCGACGAAGTCGAGGTCAAGATCATCAGCGTGGACCGCAAGAATCGGACCATCGGCCTGTCGATCAAGGCGAAGGACATTGCAGACGAGCGCGAAGCCGTGGAGGACCACCGTCGTCAGGAGGACGCGCAGCCAGGCACCGCGACCCTTGGCGATCTGATCCAAGCTCAGCTGGACAAGGGCAAGAGCGAGGAGTGATTCACGTCTCATAGGGCAACGGCGGCGCGATTCGCCGCCGCTGCCGGGTCGTGCTGTTGCCCGGAACCAGTCCTCAACTGTATGAAAAATAAGGAATTTTTCCTTGAGCGGTTGAAAGTGCTGTGGTAGCGTCAGCGGATCGGCATTTACTGGTGCATGGGCCTGGGATGACTAAGTCTGAACTCATCGAATTGATCGCCGCGCGGCAGTCCCAGCTGTCCTCGAAGGACGTGGAACTTGCGATTAAAACAATGATCGAGCATATGGCTCAGGCGCTCGCACGCGGCAATCGAATCGAGATTCGTGGCTTTGGCAGCTTTTCACTGCACTACCGGGCGCCGCGCATCGGGCGCAACCCCAAGACGGGGGAATCCGTGGGTCTGTCCGGAAAGTATGTCCCGCACTTCAAACCGGGAAAGGAACTGCGCGACCGGGTCAATCGAAGCATGCACCACTCGATGGCACAGGCGGGCGAAGGACCCGCAGGTCCTGCCGGTTCCGAAGGTCCCGAAGGTCCCGAAGGTTCCGAAGGTCCCGAAGGCACGGTCGATCCGGGGCCGTCGGCCTACGGCGCAGTCGCCCCCCGCTGATTTCGACGGACCGGCGTACGCCATGCGATCATTCGTCAGGCTGATCGTTGCGATTCTGTTCGTCGCGGTGCTCATGCTGGGCGCATTGGCAATGATCGACAATCAGGCGCGCGTGGCATTGCATTTTCTCGATTGGCAGACTCTCCAGCTGAGTATCTACTGGTGGTTGCTGATTGCGCTCGCATCGGGATTCCTCATGGGCTGGGTATTCGCATCGCTGGACACTCTGCGACGTCGGGTGGGCATGCGAAGAGCTAACTCGAAGAGTTAGCTCCCCTCTAGACCAACGGGAACATCGCCAAGAGCTAACTCGAAGAGTTAGCTCCCCTCTGGACCAACGGGAACATCGCCAAGAGCCAACTCGAAGAGTTAGCTCCCCTCTGGACCAACGGGAACATCGCCAAGAGCTAACTCTTCGAGTTAGCTCTTGGCTGCCAGTCCGGCGAGGTCCATTCCTATACATCGAGCGGACCTATTCCTCTGCCCATCGCAACCCTCAAAGGCGAGGCTCAATGCTGTCGCTGCGCGTCGCGGAGCGGCGGCACAATTTCAATAGACAGGAGTGGGTCATGCGATTAATCAAAATCTGGTTGTTCATTGCGATCACCACGTTGGGGTCAGCGATCTGGGCGGATGAAAATGCGTCTCTGGCAAGGGTCAATATCAATACGGCCGATGCGGCAACCTTGGCCAGGGTGTTGGACGGCGTGGGCGACACCCGGGCGCAGGCTATCGTGACCTATCGCGAAACATACGGTGCGTTTGAAGAGGCCGACGATTTGACAGAGGTGCGAGGTATTGGGATGCGCGTGCTGGAGCAGAACCGCGATCGGATAGACGTCGAGGACTGAGCGCACAGGGGAAGCTGCAGCGTGTTTGGTCATCGTCTGCTATCATTTCGATCCGTCGCAGTCGCTTCATCGTCGAATCGAAGTGCTATTGGAGAGTTGCCAATCCGGTAAGGGATTACTGGCGTGCCGCGCCACCCGATCGTCCTTGGATGTGAAGGACGTGACGTGAGGACGTGACGTGAAGGAAGTGGCGGATGTGGCGGACGTGATGAATCCCGCGCTAACCGTACTTTATGTAGTCAACGATGCCGGCTTTTTCCTGTCGCACCGCTTGCGCTTAGCTTGCGAGGCGAGGAACTGCGGATTTCGAGTCGTGATCGTGTGCGGCGAGGAGACCGGTGAGTCCCAGTTGGCCGCACACGGCTTCGAATACCGGACGATTCCGCTGTCACGCAGCAGCTTCAACCCGTTTCGCGAATTGCGCACCTATCGGGCGCTCCAGCGCGTTTACCGTGCGGAACAGCCGGATCTGGTGCACCACGTGACCATTAAGCCGGTGATTTACGGAACCCGGATCGCGCGACGCCTGCACGTGGCGGCGGTAGTCAATGCGATTCCCGGACTCGGCTTCGTGTTCACTCGCAGAGGCACGTGGGCCTGGTTTCGTCGGCGCCTGGTCAGCGCGATGTATCGATCGGCACTCAGGCATCCAAATATGCGGTTGATACTGCAGAACCGCGAGGATCTGGACGGTTTTATCGCCAACATGCGCGTAGCACGAAGCCAGACCTGCCTGATCCGAGGCGCCGGCGTCGACCTTGTGGAGTTCTCGTTTGCGCCGGAACCGGAAGGGCCGCCGCGCTTCATTCTGGTCGCCCGGATGTTGGCGGACAAGGGGGTGCGTCAGTTTGTAAATGCAGCGCGCAGCGTCAAAGCACGAAACCCGACGTGGGCCTTTACCTTGCTCGGCGGCGTTGATCCGGGCAATCCGGCCTCGCTGACCGCGGCGGAGCTCGAGTCCTGGGATGCCGAAGGTGTGGTGCATTGGGCGGGACATCGGGATGATGTCGTGGACTGCATGCGCGAACACCACATCGTGTGCCTGCCTACCTATTACCGCGAGGGGTTGCCCAAGTCATTGCTCGAAGCGGCGGCCATGGGACGGGCGATGATTGCCAGCGACGTTCCCGGTTGCCGGGACATTGTTCGAGATGGGGTTACGGGGTTGGTCGTTCCGGCGCGGGACGTCCACGCCTTGGCCGATGCGATGGTCAGACTGGGTGAGAATGTGGCGCTGCGGGACCGCCTTCGCATAGCGGCTCGAAGTCGCGCGGAAGAGCTCTTCTCGGTGGAGGATGTGGTACACGATACCTTTCTGGTGTACGAAGAGCTGCTTGGCGCGTGAAGGCCGTTGTTACAGGCGCCGACGGATTCATTGGCCGGCACCTTTGCCGGCACCTGAGTGCCATCGGTTGGGATGTCCGTGGTCTCACGCGTACGGCTGTTGCCGGGATGTGCGAGGTTGGTGATTTGCTGCGTCTTCCGGCAGCGGCATTGCAGCAACGGCTGCAAGGGGCCCAGATTGTGTTTCACCTTGCTGGTCGGGCACACCGTAGCGATCGCGGCCGAGATCAGCGCCTTGCCGAGGCCTATCGGCGTGACAATGTGATCCTGGCGGAACGGTTGTATGCGGCAGCATTGGCTGGTGATGTGGAACGGTTCGTGCAGATCAGCACGATCAAGGTGCTCGGCGACGTTTCGAGCGTACCCCTGACTACCGAAGCACCCTATGCGCCAGTGGATGTGTACAGCCATTCCAAGCAGGAGGCGGAGCTGTGCCTGCAGGCGATGGCCCTCCCCGGCACCGCATTGACCATTGTGCGCCCGCCGCTGGTCTACGGACCCGGCGTGCGGGGTAATTTCGCCCGACTGATTTCGCTCGTACAGCGCGGCTTGCCACTTCCGTTGGGCTGCGCGGATGCGAACCGGAGCCTCGTCTACGTGCAGAACCTGTGTGAATTGCTGTCCCGAATGGGTAACGACTCGGCCCCGCTGCGCATTGTCCACGTACGCGATGACCATGACCTCAGCGTGGTGCAACTCGTAGGCTTGATTGGCGTTGCCGTGGGTAAGCCGGCGCGCTGCGTTGCCATCCCCAGATCGATCATGCGGGCGGCCCTGACGCTCACCGGGAACGCGGCTACCTACAGCAGTCTGTTCGAAGCATTTTGCGTGAACGACGCGGAAACGCGCGAGACCTTCGGTTGGGCGCCGGAGGTCGACGTTGCGCGGGCGGTCGGAGCCACCGTCGCCGGAAATGCGGAGGCATGTTGAGCCTGCTTGGAATTGGCTTTTGTCTCGGCGTCCTCGCCTCCTGGGTCACACTCATCGTGGTGCGCAGCAGCGGCGTAGTGGCCGAACTCAATCTCCGCAGTTCCCATGAAGTGCCAACCCCAACGTTGGGGGGCGTTGGTTTCGTTCTGGTGATTCTAGGATTCGTGGTCGTGCTGGGGGAAGGGATGTTGGTGCTTCCAGTGCTTTTGGGGGGAGGCGTTCTGGCCGGGCTCGGTTTGGCCGATGATCTACTGCACGTGCCCCCGGGTATTCGGTTGGTGGGTCATTGCACGATGGTGGCGGCTGCGCTCTGGCTGCTGGGTGGAACAGAACTGATTGTCGGCCAGACGGTGCTTAGTGGTGTCGGGCTTGCGGTTGCGCTTTGGCTGATTGGCGTCTGGTTCATCAATCTCTACAATTTTATGGACGGCATCGACGGCATCGCGGCGACCCAGTGGTTGATTTACAGTGGTGGTGTTGGGCTGCTAGGCGCCACGGACGGGTTCGCGGCCGAGCTTGTGTGGTTCGCCGGTGCGGTGGTCGGGGGGTTCCTGATCTTCAACTGGGCACCTGCGCGAATATTCATGGGCGATGTGGGAAGTGGTTTCCTGGGATTTCTGGTCTGGATGGTCGCGCTGGCGCTGGCCGTGACGGAAACGGTTCCGTTTGTCGCCTCGATGGTGCTGCTGACCGTGTTCTGGTTTGACGCTACCTACACGCTGGGTGTAAGAATCGTTACGGGTCAAGCGTTCGCCTCTGCGCACCGTAGCCACCTGTATCAGCGTCTGGCGCAACGCCTCGGCCATGGCACGACGGTCGTCATTTTTGTTGGCTATGCGGTGGGTTGGTTGTATCCACTGTCCGTGGCGGTGCTGAAGGCGCCCCAGTGGTGGCTGTGTTGGGTCGTACTTGGTTGCACGCCGATGGCGGCGGCGTGTTGGCGCACGGGAGCGGGGCGATTGGATCCGAGTCCGGCAGGATAGTAGCTGAGGAGATAGTGTGACGAAGTCACGGGATACTGACAGTCAGCCGCGGCAGTGGGTCATAGATCTGGTGGAGGACCTCTCGCGGCACAAAAAGCAGCTGATCGCCGTCGTCAGCGACGCGGTCATGTTGCCGGTCGCTCTGTGGACCGCGATGGCTCTGCGTCTCGGAGAGTGGACTCCGGAAATTCGCCAATTCTGGCCCGCATTTGTGGTCAGCGCGTTAGTTTGCCTGCCTGTGTTCGGAGGATTGGGACTGTATCGGCAGGTCGTTCGCTACATGGGCAATCACGCCATGCTGGCGGTCGTCAAAGGTGCCACCATCACTGCCATTGCCGTTGCGGCGGTCGCGTATATGGTGCCGCTGCGCGGTTTTCCGAGATCGGTTCCGATCATCTTCTGGATTCTGACCCTGATGTACGTCAGCGGAACCCGGTTTGCGGTACGCGGCTATTTCAACTGGTTGTCCCAGAGGCAGCGCAGCCGAACCCCGGTCATCATCTACGGCGCGGGGCGAAATGGGGTCGAGCTGGCCGGGAATCTGTTTCGCCAGGGGGATCGCATCCCGGTGGCGTTCCTCGATGACGACAGGCGGATGCATCGACGAACGATCAATGGGGTCTATGTGCACCAGCCGAGCGAACTCGGCGAACTGTTGCTCGATACCCAGGCGCGGGAGGTGCTGGTTGCGGTTCCTTCTACCGCCCTTGCTGAACGCAAGCGAATCATCGAATTCCTCGAACCGTTCGCCGTGCATGTGCGCCTCATCCCTGATCTCGCCGACCTGGTCACCGGCCAGCAGCACGTCCTTAATCTGCGCGATGTGCAGGTGGAGGACCTGTTGGGCCGGGACGCGGTGAATCCCCTGGACCATCTGCTGGCCGGATCGGTGCGCGGTGAGGCAGTACTGGTGACCGGTGCAGCCGGTTCCATAGGCTCGGAGTTGTGCCGGCAGATTGCCCGGTTGGAACCTCGCCTGCTGGTGCTGCTCGATCAGAACGAGTACGGGTTGTACGAGATTCATCGCGAATTACTGGTACGCGATCTGCAGGTCGTCGCTGTTCTTGGTTCGGTTCTCGATCGAGCGTGCATGCTGCGCACGATGAGCAGCTACCACATCGATACCGTCTATCACGCGGCAGCGTACAAGCACGTGGGGCTGGTCGAAAACAACGTCATTCAGGGTCTGAAGAACAACACGTTCGGGACGTTGCATACTGCCGAATCGGCCTTGGAAGCTGGCGTCAAGCGATTCATTCTGATATCGACAGATAAAGCGGTGCGCACCACCAACGTGATGGGGGCCAGCAAACGGTTGGCAGAAATGGTATTGCAGGCGCTGCAGGACAACTCCGATCAGACCAGATTCTCGATGGTGCGGTTTGGCAACGTGCTGGGCTCGTCGGGTTCGGTCGTACCGCTGTTCCTCGAACAGATCGAACGGGGTGGCCCGGTGACCGTTACCCATCCGGATGCGACACGTTACTTCATGACGATTCCCGAGGCAGCGCAACTGGTGTTGCAGGCGGCGTCCATGGCCAAGGGCGGCGATGTGTTCCTGCTCGACATGGGTGCGCCGGTGCGAATCATGGACCTGGCACGACGGATGATCCGCTTGAAGGGATTCACCCTGCGTGGTCCCGGGGACTCCGAGGGCGACATCGAGATCCGGATTTCCGGATTGGCACCCGGAGAGAAGGTCCATGAAGAACTTCTGATCGCGGATGCAGCCACCGGCACCGAGCATCGCAAGATTCTTCGCGCCGAAGAGGACTACGTGAAATGGTCGGAACTACGCGGCGCGCTGAATACGTTGGAACAAGCCTGCGATGCCTTTGATTACGAGGCAATCAAAACGTTCATCGAACGTGTGGTCGAAGGTGCCGATCTGAACGAGCAACTCATCGAGTTGGCCGAACCGGTGCGAGCCAATGTCGTGCCGCTTACACACGGCACTCCGGAATGAGCTTGCCATAAGAGATTCCAGGTAGCTGCGTTTCTTACCCGGTCTTTGCTATGCTCGCCGGTCCGCCTTCGGGGGAGGGCGGGTTAAGGGAGGACCTCAGATGACCAGGGAAGATCGCTCGGCGCTGTTGAGAGAATGGCTGGCTTGGAGTTCAGGCCGCGTGATGTCCAATCAAACCTGTATGGATTTTGTGGATGATGTCATCCAGCGCGAGCCCCGCTTTGCCACTATTCACGTATTCGAAATTCTGGATCTGCTGGTGAATGCGGAGCCGGAACGTCGTTCGGCCTAGCCATTCGGCAACGCTCGTTCGAAAGATTCGCGTCGCAGGACTGCCTGTTGGCCGGACGGGACCGGTATAGGGCCTCGGGGTTGGCATACTGGCGGAAGAATAAGCGGCGAGCGATGTCTTCGTTGCCCTGGGCCCCGATCTTGGGGCCCCTTCATCTTTTTTTGGATCAGCGCTCTGAACGATCTTCCGGATGATCCATGTCCTTGATGGCCTTGAGCAGCTGGCGACAGGTGACCTGCCCGATCAATTCTCCGTGTGCGTCCACCACAGGGCGGCGCCGGCGTTTGTGATCCAGCATGGACTGGGCGACATCGATGATGTCGTCGTCAGGTCCGATGCTCTCCACCGGGAACGACATGTGATCGCCCACCAGGTGAGTACCCACGTCCTCCTGATAGTAGATGCTCGAGAGAATCGCGCGGAGGCAATCGAGCTCTGAAAGCACCCCGACGGGGTGCCGATGGTTGTCCACGACGGTTACCCCGGAGATCTTGTGACTCAGGATCTCGTGAATTGCCTTGAAGAGCTCGGTGTCGGTCTGTACCACGACGGGTTTGCGTAACATGTGATCAGAAACTCTTACCGATCTGAACATTTCTACGACTCCTTTGTCATGACGTTGGTTCCTAAACGGTCGACCCGTCAAAGGTCTTCCAGGACAATCTAAAACTCATCCGCCCATGCCTGAGATTGCCATGCCAACTAAGACGATGAGTGGCGTCGGGTAGACACCGAACGCCAGCACCGTCAGTCCCAGCAGACAGATCACGGCGAAAGCGCCGCGTGCGACGGGACGTTCGTTGCGCAACGTGCTCTCGGGCCGATGGGTCATGATGAAGATGACTCTCAGATAATAGAAGATGCCTATTGCGCTGCCGACAATCAATGCCCATAGCAGCGTGTACATCGAACCCTCTATGCCTGCGCCGAACAGATAGAACTTGGCAATGAAACCGACCGTCATCGGAATGCCCGCCAACGACAGAAGCGTTATCGTCAGTACCCCGGCAACCCAGGGCTGACGCCAGAACAGGCCTTCATAGTATTCCAGGTCTCCTGCATCCTGTTCGGACGACGACAGCAAGGTGACGATTCCGAACGCAGCAAGAGTCATGGCAAAGTAGGCGGCGAGGTAGATCAGGCCGGCCTCGACCGCAAAATCAAGCGTGGCTAACGCGTTGATCGCCAGCAATGCGATCATCAGGTAGCCAAGGTGGGCGATCGATGAGTACGCAAGGATGCGTTTGAAATCGCGCTGCATCAGGGCCAACAGATTGCCGATGACCATCGAGGCGATCGCAATGGCGCTAAGCGCGGTAACCAGTGCATCGTTGTCCAGCCCGTCTCCGCCAATCAGGTAACGATACACCAGCGCCACGACGGCGCCCTTCGAGACCGTGGCAATGAACCCTGAGATGGGCGCGGGGGCGCCCTGATAGACATCGGGGGTCCACATGTGAAAAGGGACCAACGACAGCTTGAAGGCGAGGCCCCCGAACACCAGCATATTACCGGCGACCACGTACACTTCGTAGTTCGGTTGATCGGTGAGGGCGCGCTCCGCGGCCTGGAACGCCATGGAGCCGGTCGCGTTGTACAGCAGCGCCAAGCCGAACAGGATCGTGGTCGATGCCACGCCCGAGAGAACCAGGTACTTCACGCCGGCCTCGAGCGGGACATGGCCTTCTTCCGGATAGGCGATCAATACGTACAGTGAAATGGAGAGGATTTCGAGCCCCAGCAGAAATGCTGCGAAGTGCGTGGTCTCGACCATTGTTATTGCGCCAAACGTCGCGATCGCGAGCAGTAGATAGTATTCGTCAGGATCGCCCCGCCGCCCCTGCAGATAGCGATACGAAAACACCACGGTGCAGATGCCGGCGATGAGAATCAGGCCGGTAAAGTAGGCGCCAAACGCGTCGAAGATGTACAGCGGCGTCACCTGCCGCGGCAACGCTTCGAGCGAAGGACCGATCGCCAGCAGGCTCGCCAGCATGCTCAGCGCGGTGAGTGTGGCGGTCAGGGCATGATTGCGGATGAACGCGATCACCAGCATGAGCAGCACAATGGCTACGCCCAGCACCAGGTGCGGCAGCATCGCCAGGAAGTCTGCTGAGTTCACGGTGCGCCTGCTCCGCGCAGCATTTCCACCACCGGCCCTGAAACCTCCAGAACCGGTTGTGGGTACACGCCCAGCCAGATCAATCCGGCCGCCATGAGCAGCATGATGCCTGTTTCGCGCGCACCAAAGTCACGCATGCCGGCGAGTTCCGGATTCGGCGGTCCTTGAAACGTCCGCTGCATCAGCGACAGTCCGTACACCGCCGCAACGACCAACCCGAGCGCCGCGGCGACAGTCAGCGGCACATCGACCTCGAACGCGCCGAGCAGGACCATGAACTCGCCCACGAAGTTGCCCAGGCCCGGCATGCCGAGGCTCGCAACGATGAAGAACAACGCAATCGCGCCCATGCGCGGCGCATGCATCCACAGCCCGCCCATGCGAGCCATTTCCCTGGTGTGCAGACGTTGCTGCAGCGCGCCCGCCATCATGAACAGGGCGGCGGTCGAGAAACCATGCGCGATCATCTGCATGACTGCCCCTTGTACCGCCACCTGCGTCCAGGCGAATACGCCGAGCAGCACGAAACCCATGTGACTGACACTGCTGTAGGCCACCAGGCGCTTGAAGTCCGTTTGCGCAAACGCCATGTAACCGCCGTACACGATGCTGACGGCTCCGAGCAGCATGGCCGGCCACCGGAATCGCAACGCCGCGTCTGGAAACAGGGGCAGCACGAAACGGATCAGGCCGTAGGCGCCGGTTTTCAACAGGATGCCGGCGAGGATCACGCTACCCGCCGTCGGCGCCTGGGTGTGCGCGTCAGGCAGCCAGGTGTGGAAGGGCACGCCCGGCAGCTTGACCATGAATGCGATGAAAAATCCGAGCATCAGGTAGGTGGCAAGCTCGGGCGTGAGCTGCGTTCCGAGCAGATCGAAATAGTTGAACGTGAGGGTGCCGGTACTGGCGTAGTGTGCGAACGCCAGTCCGATGATCGCGAACAGCATGAGCAGACTGCTGATCTGGGTAAATAGGAAGAACTTCATCGCTGCGTAGGCCCGGTCCTCGTGCCCCCAGATGGCGATCAGGAAGTACATAGGCACGAGCATCACTTCCCAGAAGAGGAAGAACAGAAACAGATCCATGGCGGTGAACACGCCGACCACTCCAGCCAGGATCCACAGCAGGTTCAGTTGAAAGAAGCCCGCCCGATGTTCGATTTCGGTCCAGGACGACAACACCGCGACCACTCCGAGAAACAAGGTCAGGGCGACCATCAGCAGGCTTAAACCGTCCATTACCAGTAGCACCTGGATGCCGAAGCGAGGGATCCACTCGGCACTCAGGCTGGCATAGATGATCTGCTCGCTGGGCGTGGCGGGTTGACCGGCCAGCCAGACTTCCAGCAGCCCGTATCCCGCCAGCAGCAAGCTCAGCAGTGACACCCAACGTGACGCACCTGGCTGCCAACGGGCAATGAGCGCCGCGAGCAGGCCTCCGACGAGGAGTATGAGGATCAGCCAGGCGGTGATCACCCGACCCCCAGTACGATCAGCAGAATCACCACCACGCCGGCCGCCATATTGACGGCGTACCAGCGTAACCGGCCTGTCTGAGTCAAGGCGAATACGCGATGAAGCGCCCTGGACAACCAGGCGATGAAGTCG
Organism: Gammaproteobacteria bacterium; assembly: GCA_004357385.1. Classification (GTDB taxonomy): domain Bacteria; phylum Pseudomonadota; class Gammaproteobacteria; order Pseudomonadales; family Azotimanducaceae; genus SMWF01. The sequence goes on from SMWF01000087.1 coordinate 35,452, forward strand.
TAGGCACGATCGACGATGTCGCGAGGGGATCGCCCGGCGAGGGCTACGATCGGCTTGACCAGCACCGCATCGTAGAGCGTATCGAAGCCCCACCCCCCGAACCAGAAGCGCCTCAGTCGCTCGCCCAGGGTGGATTTGACCCACCGGTCAACGTTCAGCAGGCGTGTTCCGAAGATGAGGTATCCGAGCAGGAGGCCCAGCATGGGGACAGCGGCGGTGAGGATCGGGAGCCAACCGTGGTGCGTATCGTGAACGCCGCCGTCGGGTAGCACCGAAGCCAGCGGGGCGAGGCCGAACCAGCCGCCGGCTATCGCCAACGCGGCCAGGATCACCAGGGGCAGCGACATGTTCAGCCCGGCCTGCTTAGCCGGATCCGCCTCGGTGTGTGCTTCGCCGAAGAACGTAATGAAGATCATCCGTGTGCAGTACAGCGCCGTGAGGAACGCGCCAAGCGATGCCATTGCCCAGAACCATTCGCCGCCAAACTCGTAGTCCCATGCGCTGAGTTCGATCAGGTCCTTCGAGAAGAAGCCACTGGTCAACGGCACTGCGGAAAGGGCGGCAGAACCGATGACCATGGACCAGAAGGGCACCGGCAGCTTGCGCCACAATCCGCCCATCTTGAATATGTCCTGCTCGTGGTGCAGCGCCAGAATCACGGACCCGGCCGAGAGGAACAACAGGGCTTTGAAGAAGGCATGGGTCATCAGATGGAAAATGGCTGCGGACCAGGCGCCGACGCCCAGGGCCATGAACATGTAGCCGATCTGGCTCATCGTCGAATAGGCGAGGATTCGTTTCAGATCGCGCTGGGTCAGCGCGGCGAACGATGCGATCAGCAGCGTGATAAGACCCACCAGCGCGACCGCAAGTTGTGCGTGGGGAGACTGCAGGTACAGATCATGCAGACGAGCGATCAGGTACACGCCGGCGGTGACCATGGTGGCGGCGTGGATCAGTGCACTCACCGGCGTTGGTCCGGCCATCGCATCGGGCAGCCAGGTCTGCAGAGGCAATTGCGCCGACTTGCCGACGGCGCCGCCCAGCATCAGTAGCGCGGCAATGGTCAGGGTCGTAGACCCGGTGGGCCACGCCGCTTGAACGCCCGTCAGAATGGCCTGAATCTCCAGCGTGCCAAGCTCGCGAAATAACAGGAACATGCCCAGCGCCATGGCCGTATCGCCGACCCGGGTCACGACGAAGGCTTTGCGCGCGGCGTACCCGTTGGCCGGTTCCGCGTGGAAGAATCCGATCAGCAGATAGCTGCACAGGCCCACACCTTCCCAGCCGAGATAGAGCACCAGCAGGTTGTCGCCCAGCACCAGCACCAGCATCGCGAACACGAACAGGTTCATGTAGGCAAAGAATCGGCTGTAGTCCGCGTCGTCGCGCATGTAACCGGTGGCGTAGACGTGAATCAGAAAGCCGACGCCCGTGATGACGCCCAGCATTACTGCGGACAACCCGTCCAGATAAAGCACGACCGCGGGGTTGAAACCGCCGACATCAATCCAGGTCCACAATGGCTGCGTGTATTCGGCGCGGCCCGACCCGACGAATTCCCAGATAGCTACGGCGGTGACAGCCGCCGCTGCGCCAACGGAACCGGCGCCGATCAAGGCTACCGGCACTTTCCCGAGGCGCCCTTGCGTGCTGACCAGAATCAGAAAGCCAATCAGCGGCAGCGCGGGAATGAGCCAGAGCAGTTCCATCGTGACGTGGAGTGTCCTGTCCCCTAGCCGTTGAGCTCGTTGGCGGCGTCGATGTCGAGGTTGCCGAACCGTCGTTCCAGCTGCAGAACCAGTCCGAGGCCGACGGCCACCTCCGCGGCCGCCAGCGTCAATATCAGCATGTACATGATCTGTCCGTCGGCTTGCGCCCAGCGCGCCCCGCCGGCAACGAATGCAAGGCCGCAGGCGTTCATCATGATCTCGAGAGAAATCAGCAGAAACAGGAAGTTACGGCGCACCAGCACGCCCGTCAGTCCCAGGGTGAACAACACGGCGGCCAGCACCAGCACGTGTTCGATGGGGACGACGGTCGCGGTATTCATTCGGTCATTTCGCGCCGGGCGTGCATGTAGCGACGGCCCAGGTGAAACGAGCCGATCAGGGCCGCCAGCAGCAGCATCGAGGCGAGTTCGACCGCCAGCAGGTAGGGGCCGAACAGCGTCTGGCCGACGATCTTGGGAGTGACCGGTACGCCGGAGGTGGCCAGCGGATTGCCGGCGATCATGAAGACCATCTCCAGAAACAACACCAGGGTCAGCAACCCGGGTCCGATCCACATGCGTGGATGCAGCCAGCCGCGCTCTTGTTCGACCGATCCGCGACCGAGGTTCAACATCATCACGACAAAAAGAAACAGGACCATGATGGCGCCGGCGTAGATGACGACCTCCAGCGCGGCGGCAAACGGGGCACCCAGCAGGTAGAAGATCACCGCGATCGAAAGAAGGGATACAATCAGGTAGATCAATGCATGGGCGGCATTGGTGCGGGTGATAACCAGCGCGGTTGTGGCCAGGGCGACCGCCGCCGCGATGTAGAACAGGGTTACTTCCATGGTCTGCATCCTTTGAATGTCTCGTTCATGGTGTTGCTCACGGCAACAGGCTGTGTACGTCTACAGGAGGCGATTCGTTCCGGGCCTCGCCTTTTTCCTTGCCCGCAATGGTTTTGCCCGCCACCTGCCAGAAGCTGTAATCGGGGTATTTCCCCACCCCGTCGATCAGCAGATGTTCCTTTTCGTAGATCATGTTGCTGCGGTCGTACTCGCACAGTTCGAAATCCGGTGTCAGCTGGATCGCGTACGTCGGACAGGCTTCTTCGCACATCCCGCACATCACGCACCGGGACATATTGATTCGGAAGAACTCCGGATACCAACGTCCGTCTTCGCCGGTGGTTTTCTGCAACGCGATGCAATCGACCGGGCAGGCGACCGCACACAGATTGCAGGCTACGCAGCGCTCCTCACCGTCGGGGTCGCGGGTCAGCACGATTCGGCCGCGGTAGCGGGGTGCCATATAGGGCATCTCGTCGGGGTATTCGACGGTTTCAATCTTGGTGAACGTGTGCTGCAGGACGGTCCAGAGCGTTCTCAGTTGGCTCCACATGCCTCAAGCGCTCCCACGAAGGGCCAGCGCCCCGGTAATCAGCAGATTGAACAGGGTAATCGGCAGCAGGTACTTCCATCCCAGAGACATCAACTGATCGTAGCGCGGCCGGGGAATGGCGGCGCGCAGCAGCACGAAGAAACAGATGATCAGCGCGGTCTTGGCGGTGAACCAGACGATGGGTGGTAGGAAATCTGGCCCCAGCCAGCCGCCGAAAAACAACGTGACCATGATCGCCGAGGTGAGAATCACCGACATGTACTCGCCGATCATGATCAGTCCGAACTTCATGCCCGAGTACTCGGTGTGATACCCGGCCGTTAGCTCGTGCTCTGCTTCGGGAAGGTCGAAGGGCAGGCGGTGCGCCTCGGCGATCCCGGCCAGGGTGAACACCACCAGGCCCAGGATCTGCGGCACGCAGAACCAGACGTCCTGTTGCGCACGAACGATCTCACTCAGGTTGAAGGATCCGGTGAGGATGACGACGCCCATGATCGACAGGCCCATGAACACTTCGTAGGTGACCATCTGGGCGGCACTGCGCAGCCCGCCCAGCAGTGAGTATTTGTTGTTCGAGGCGAGGCCGGCGAGCAGCACGCCGTATACGGCCAGCGAGGTCATCGCGAGGAAGAACAGGAGCCCGATATTCAGATCGACGACATGCAGTCCGGGTCCGAATGGCACCACCACGAAGCCCATCAGCATGCCAGCGACGACGGCGGCGGGAGCCAGGGTGAAGATGACGCGGTCGGCGAAGGGGGGAATCCAGTCGTCCTTGGTGAGCAGTTTCAGCATGTCGGCCACAATCTGCAGGCTGCCGAACGGCCCCACCCGATTCGGTCCGAGTCGATCCTGCCACCAGCCGAGCAATCGGCGTTCCCACCACACCAGCAATGCCGCACCCACCAGTGCGCCGAGCAGCACGGGAGCAATCATCAGCAACCCGATATCCATCAACCCCTCATGATCAAGTTGTGGTCGGGGGACGGCGGTTGGTATTCGGGGTCCCGTTCGAGCGTGACCGCCGCCGTGGGCGTGTTCGTCCAGCCTCCGGGCAAGCCGCTACCGTAGTAGACGTAGCCCGGCTGAACGTCCGGATCGATGCGTACTGCGAATCTCGCGGAGCCGGCCGGGTCGCGTACCCCGGCGCCGACTTCGACGCCCAGCGTTGCCGCATCCTCGGGGTTCAGGATCACGTACGCATCCGGGATGCGCTGCTGAACTGCGGCGGCTTCGCTGGACAGTTCATCCGAGCCGAACACTTCGAACACGGCGAGCGGCTGAAGACCCTCACGGGTAGGGGTGTCGGCCGTTGGTGGAGAGAAGCGCATCATGTCCGGTAACGTGGTCCCACGCTCGATCAGCCGTACCCCGGGGTCGCCGCCGCGAAGGTGCCCGCCGATCTCCTGCTGATATTTCATGACCGCCTGATTCGAATTCCAGCCTGGCGACCACGTATAGGACATCAGCGCCGCTGGGGCGGTCTGGTTGGCTCCCTCCATCGAGTAGGCGAAGGGCGATTCTTCGTCGCTGGGCGCCATGGGTTCGTGGACGCTGACGGCTGCATCCATCGCCGTTCGACCGCTATAACGGTGCGGCTGACGTGCAATGCGTATATTAGCGGATCCACGAAAACCGGCCTGTGTCCCGGCTGCCCTCAATCCGGAAAAGGCATCAACCCTTGCGCAATCGGCGATCAGGTCGTCGATGTGGTCCCAGGCCAGGTCGGTACGCCCGGCGCTGCGGGCAGCGTCACTGATCCAGCGCCAGGCCGGCTTGACGTCGCCTTTGGGAAGAAACACCTGATAGAAACGCTGCGCGCGGGTCTCGTAGTTCACGTAGGTGCCTTCGCATTCGGCGAAGGTGGCTGCAGGCAGTACCAGATCGGCGTGATCCACGGTTTCGTTCTGCAGCGAATCGAGTGCGATCACGGTGTTCGACTGGCGCAACGCGCTTTCCAGCCGGGCGCGGTCCACCCGGCGGAACAGATCGTTTTCGAGAATGACCACCGTTCGAGCGACGCCACGCTCCAGCATGTCCAGTGCGTCGTCGAGACTTGGTTGCGTCCCGAACATGGCGGCGCCGAAGCTGTTCGCTTCGGGGACGTTGAGCATTAGAGATGCTGCTTTACCGGTGTTGCACAGCGCCCAGGCGACGTTCGCCGCGGCCTCCAGCACGCTGGTGTTGGCGGCCCCCGTGCCGGATATGATCAACGGACGCTGTGCGGCGCCCAGCGCGGCTGCGGCGTCTCGAACGAAGGTCGTATGGTCCTCGTTGAGCTGCGCGCCTGCCGGATAGTCGGGGTTGAGTGCCGCCGCGATATGAAACCCGAGCTGGGCAATTCGTTCGGGGGGTACGTGCAGGGTGCGGGTCGCCAGGTCATCGATGCGCGTTTGAAGCGGCGTGGCCGAAAACACCGGGCTCCTGGCGTCCTGGGCGTGGCCCCGCACACCTGCGTCCTGCCAGGTCGGAATGCCGGCCGGCGGTGCCATGTTCAAAGATTCGTTGCGGGCAGCCTGACGCACCGCCAGGGCTGCGCGCGGTGCGGTGTTGGAGATATCTTCGCCGAGGATCAGTACCGCATCGGCCTGTTCCACGTCCTTCAGCGTCGGTGCCGGGGCGGGGCCGTTGCGCAACATGCCCAACGCGTGGTCCACCAGCTGTGCTTCAGCGGTGGACATGCCGTTGCAGAATCGGTCCGGACCGACCAGGGTGCGCAGCGCGAAGTTTGCTTCCACGGAGGCCCGCGGTGAGCCGATGCCGATCAGGTCGCCGGCATCCAGGGCTGCCGCGAACCGCGTGATGGCGCCCTCATTATCCAGTGCAATAAAGCTGCCATCGTCGGTTTTTTCGCCGGCCTGGCGAAACCGTTCATCGCTGTTGACGAAATCCGCTCCGAAACGCCCACGGTCGCACAGGAAGTACCCGTTCAGCTCGCCGTGGTAGCGGTTGTGTACCCGCTGCAATCGTCCATAGCGTTCGGCCGGCAGGATGTTACAACCGACCCCGCACGAGGCACAGATGGAAGGCGCCGACTGGAGATCCCACTTACGGGTATAGGAGGCACTGAACGGCTTGTCGGTGAACACGCCGGTTGGACAGACCTCCACCAGGTTGCCGGCGAACTCGCTTTCCAGGACGCCGTCGGTGGCTCGACCGAAATACATTCGGCTGCGTGAGCCGAACGCCTGCAGGTCTTCGCCGCCCGCGTAGTCTTGGTAGAAGCGTACGCAACGGAAACAGGTAATACAGCGGTTCATCTCATGATTGATGAACGGGCCGAGATACTGATTGTTGAAGGTGCGTTTGTTGCCTGCGTAGCGGCGGAACGTATGGCCGCTCATCACCGTCATGTCCTGCAGGTGACACTCACCGCCCTCTTCGCAGACGGGGCAATCATGGGGATGGTTGAGCATCAACCATTCGATGACCGCTTTGCGGAACTCGACCGCGTTGCTCGCGTCGATCGAGATGCGCAAGCCGTCGCTGACGGGTGTCATGCAGGCCATCGTCAACCGGCCCCGGGTGTCGTTTTCGTCCTGATACTGGACAATGGCGCATTGCCGGCAAGCGCCCACGGACCCCATGGCCGGATGCCAGCAGAAATAGGGCAGATCGAGGCCTGCCGACAGGCAAGCATGCAGCAGGTTCTGCCCGTCCGTAGCGTCGTATGTTTTGCCGTCGACAATGATCGATGCCATGGCCGCTCCTAGCCCGCCTTGCCGTGGCGAAGCGGGCAGCCGCCTTGTTCGATATGGGCTTCGAATTCTGCCCGGAAGTATTTCAGCGCGCTGTTCATCGGCTCCATGGCACCGGTGGCATGCAGGCAGAACGTGTTGCCGGGCGCGCCGATGAACTCGGCGTTTTTCTCCAGCAATTCGAGGTCGCCGGGTTGACCGCGTCCTTCTTCAATATCCGCCAGTAGCTGCTCGATCCACGGCAGGCCCTCACGACAGGGCGTGCAGAACCCGCAAGACTCTTGAGCAAAGAAGTGCTGTAGATTGCGCGACAGATCCACAATGCACACCGAATCGTCGATGACGATCATGGTGCCTGTCCCGAGCCGGCTGCCCGCGGCTTGAATCGGTCCGTAGTCCATCGGCAGGTCCAGATGCTCTGCGGTGAGAAAGTCCGTCGACGCGCCGCCCGGAAGGATGCCGCGCAGCTCGAAACCGTCCTGCATGCCGCCCGCGTGGACTTCGAGAAGTTCGCGAATTGGCGTGCCCATCGGCAGTTCCCACAGCCCGGGGTTCCGAACCCGACCCGACACGCCGAACACCTTCGTGCCGGCGTCCTCACCCACGCCGAGCGCGTGGTACCAGGCGGCGCCGTTGCGCAGAATGGCCGGTACGTTGCAGAGGGTTTCCACGTTGTTGACGATGGTCGGCCGGCCCCAGGCGCCGCTGACCGGTGGGAACGGAGGTTTGGTGCGCGGCTCGGCGCGCTTGCCCTCCAGCGCGTTCAACAGTGCGGTCTCCTCACCACAGATGTAGCGGCCGCCGGAGCGGTGCACGGCCAGCTCTACGGAGAACGACGAGCCGAACACCTGGTCGCCGACGTAGCCTTTCGCGCGGGCTTCGGCAATCGCCTGCTCCAGGCGCCGCGCCGCATCGTGATACTCGCCGCGGATGAAGATGTAGCCGCGATCCGCCTGAATGGCGTACGCGCCAATCAGCATTCCTTCGATCAGTAAGTGGGGATCGTTCTCCATGAGGTACCGATCCTTGAAGGTGCCGGGTTCCATTTCATCGGCGTTGCACACCAGATATTTATGCCCCGGCCCGGCCGCGTCGCCCATGGGCACGAAGCTCCACTTCACGCCCGTGGGGAAGCCAGCACCGCCACGCCCGCGCAGATTTGCGTCTTTGACCACGCCTTGAACTTCTTCGGGTGTCATGCTGGTGATCGCGGCACGCGCGGCACTGTACCCGTCGGCGCGTTCGTACGCATCGAGGCTGACTCTTCCCCCGGAGCCCTCCGCGGCGTCGATGCGTTCGGTCAGCGGCTTATTCATAGCGCGCGAGCACCTCATCCAACCCCTCCGGGGCGACGTTGCCGATGAGATCCTCATCGATCATCAGCACCGGCGCACGATCGCAGGCACCCAGGCAGACGTTCGGCAGATACGTAAAACGGCCGTCAGCGGTGGTTTCGCCTTCGTGGATGCCGAGTTTTTCTATCAGCGCCTCGCGAATCCCGGCGTAGCCCATGACGTAACAGCTGACACTGTCACACAGCATCAGCACGTGTCGCCCGACGGGCCGGCGATAGATCAGGTTGTAGAACGTCGCGATGCTGTCCAGGGCATGGGCTGACATGCCCAGCAGATGGGCGATGGCATGCAGACTCTCATCGGAGATCCAGCCGCGACGTTCCTGCACGATGCGCAACGCGCTGATTGCCGCGGATTCACGGTTCGGCAGGTGTGCGATCTCAGCCTCGATCGCGGCAGTCTCGGCTTTCGAGAGGGCGCTGATCAGTTGCACGTTGACGACTTCGCTCACGATGCGGTTGCCTTCTGCACGCTATCGGTCCACGTCCGCCATCACAAAATCGATGCTGGCAAGGATTGCGATCAGGTCTGCGATCATGAAGCCGCGGCTGATCAGCGGGATCATCTGCAGATGAGGGAACGAGGGGGTCCTGATGCGCGTCCGATAAGAGCCGGTCCCGCCGTCTGAAATCAGGTAGTAGCTGTTCCAGCCCTTGGTGGCCTCGATCGTCACACTGCATTCGCCGGGCGGCACGACCGGTCCCCAGCTGACGTTCAGGAAGTGCTGAATCAGCGTCTCGATGTCCTGCATCGTGCGCTCTTTCGCGGGCGGCGTGGTGGCCGGGTGGTCCGCCTTGTACGGTCCGCCCGGCATATTATTCAGGCACTGTTCGATGATCCGGATGCTCTGCCGCATTTCTTCCACGCGCACCACGCAGCGGTCATAGCAATCGCCGTTGTGCGCCACCGGCACGTCGAAGTCGAATTGATCGTAGCCTCCGTAGGGGCGTTTTTTACGCAGATCCCAGTCGCTACCGGTGGCGCGCAGGCTCGGTCCGGTAACCCCCCACTCGATGGCTTCGGCGGTGTTGTAGGACCCGATGCCGATCGTGCGGCGTTTGAGGATGCCGTTCTGCATCGTCATCTTGTGGTAGTGATCCAGCCGCGCGGGCAGGTAGTCGATGAAGTCACGCACCATCACGTCCCAGCCTTCGGGAAGATCCTGAGTCACCCCGCCGATTCGGAACCAGCTGGGATGCATGCGGCCACCGGTGATCGCTTCGATAATGGTGAACAGGCGCTCGCGGTCGACGAACATATAGAATATAGGCGACATCTGGCCCACGTCCTGCGCGAACGTACCGTAAAACAGCAGGTGGCTCGAAATTCGGAATATCTCGGCCAGCATGATTCGAATAATCTGGGCACGCGGGGGCACCTCGATACCCGCCAGCTGTTCGATTGCCATCACGTACGGCAGGTTGTTCATCACCCCGCCGAGATAGTCGATGCGATCGGTGTACGGGATGAAGGTGTGCCAGGATTGGCGTTCACCCATCTTTTCGGCGCCGCGATGGTGGTAGCCGATGTCGGGTACCGCCTCGACGACGACTTCGCCGTCGAGCTGCAGGGCAAGGCGGAACGCCCCGTGCACGCTCGGGTGGTTGGGTCCTAAGTTCAGGAACATGAAATCGGTGTGTTTGGTGGACTGCGACATGCCCCACTCTTCGGGGACGAAGCGCAGGCTTTCCTGCTGCGCGGCCTGAAATTCTTCGCTCATGCTGAACGGCTCGAGCTCGGTGGCCCGGGCGGGGTGCTCCTTGCGCAGTGGGTGGCCTTCCCACAGCGGTGGCGTCAGGATCCGGCGCAGGTTCGGATGCCCCTCGAAGTCCAAGCCGAACATGTCGAATGCTTCGCGCTCGTACCAGTTGGCGGCTGGCCAGACCGACGTGATGGAGGGTAGCGCAGCCGCGGATTCGGGCAATGCGACCTTGATTCGCAGGTCTTCATTGCGCTCCAGGGACAGCAGGTGATAGAAGACCGTGAAATCGCTGTCCGGTTGACCGTCTCTGTGCTGGCGCAGACGTTCATCGATGGCGGACAGGTCGTACAGCATGGGGTAGGGCGATTGGACTTCCGTTTTCAGGAAGCGCATGACATCCACGATGCGGTCCGCCGGGACCCAGGCCGTAGGTATCCCATCGACGGTTGTCTGAAATTGACAATCGTCGCCGAATTTGGCTCCGAGTTCACCGATGACTGCCGGTTGAGCGACAGCCTCGGTCACCGCCAGGTCTGACATCCTGCGCCCTACTTCAATCCGTCCTCCGTGACCTTTTCGCGGAGCACGTCCTTGGCCAGGGGGGCCGCACCAACAGTGGTGGGCTCAGCGAGTACGGTTGCACGCATTCGCTCCGGCGTGCGCAGATCTCGTTGGCTGGTTTTCTTCTTGACGACGTTATCTTCGCCGACCACCCAGCTCAACGGACGTCTCTGGTGCGCCACCGCATCCTGAAGCAAGTTCAAGCCTTGCAGGAAAGCCTCCGGACGGGGCGGGCAGCCGGGAACGTACACGTCCACCGGCAGAAATTTGTCGACGCCCTGCACGACGCTGTAGATGTCGTACAGTCCACCAGAATTGGAGCAGGATCCCATGGATATGACCCATTTGGGTTCCAGCATCTGCTCATAGAGGTGCTGGATCACGGGCGCCATCTTGCGGAATACGGTGCCGGTGATGACCAGTAGATCCGCCTGTCTGGGCGAGGCCCGGATGACTTCCGCGCCGAACCGGGCCATGTCGTGGCGCGGGGTCAGCGCGGTCGCCCATTCGACATAGCAGCAGGACAGGCCGAAGTTGAAGGGCCACAGCGAATTGGCCCGGCCCCATGCGACAAGGTCCTCGAGCTTGGCGACAAGGACACTCTTGGACAGGTCTTCCTCGTAGGCTCTGTCGACCTCCGCCATCGGGGCGCCGGGCTCGGTTTTGATCAGGCGCCACTTCACGTGCGAGTTCCGGGGAGTACGGCGTAGCGGTCGCGAACGGGATGCCGGTGTTTGATGCCCCAATCCAGCTCCCCGCTGCGCAGTTCGTACACCAGGGCAACCAGTAACACGCCGATGAAGACCGAAGCTCCGATGTAACCGCGCCAGCCGAGTTCGAAGAACGCCACCGCCCAGGCGAAGATGAAGATGGTCTCGAGATCGAAAATTACGAAAAACAATGCGATCAGATAGAACTCGACGGAGAGTCGGGTTTCTTCCGCGCTGCCCACTGGCACGATGCCCGACTCGAAAGGCATGCCGGTCGCGGTGCCGTGGCGCGTCCGGCTACCGATAAACCATGAGGCCGTCAGGATGACGATGAGCAGTCCGATAACGGACATCGAATAGATTACAAAGGGCCAGAGATTCTGAGCCCCATCGGCGACCATCGTCACTGCACGGTCCTCTAGCAACACCCCATCTCCCCTGGTCGAGACGTGTTCATCGCACCGCGAATTCCCATCCCACAATAACCGCGGCACATGCCCAGGGCAAGCGGCGTGGCGAGGGTCTAACAGGACAAAAGAGGCGTGACGAAGGATGCCGAACAGCGGTAGGTGCGGGAGAAGAGCGGCTTAGTGAAAGGTGACTGCGGTCCCGATCAAGGCGAGGATCGCGGCGAACAGTGCGACGTTGATCAGCGTCAGGCGACGCGATCGATGTTCCAGGGCGCACAGCTGTTCGTGCATCGCGACCAGCGCCGGGGTCAGCGCGTTGTAGATGTTGGAACGCACCAACGCCTGATGTTTGCGCCCGAGGTCTGTACCCGCGCCGTTGCTGGACACCTTCTTGCAGAACGATTTGATTGCGGTGAGGCGACCCCGGGCTCGACGGGCCAGCGCTGCGCTGCGTACCGGCGGTCTGCTGACCGCCTCCAATTCTGCAATGAGGTCCGCATGTTCCATTCGAGCCCTCCTAGGCTGATTCGACGATAACAGCGACTCGCCGGCTTCCGGCACTGCCCCACCTGGATGGTGCGGTGCATCACGTCGAGAGTGTCGATCCATTCAGGGTTCGCGGCGTTGCGAGGATCATCGTGCAAGAACCGGATGGCGGGCATACGCGTTGGCACCTGTGTGGGCCTTCGCGCTGGCGCGCGGACGCGCTAACATCGGTCGTTTCTACCCCGGGGAAAGGCAATGAGTTTCGGCTTCGAAAGCACCACGGACGAGGTGTTGGATGGGATCGATCTGTCTGGAAAACGGGCCGTGGTGACGGGGGCCTCCGGTGGGCTTGGCGAGGAAACCGCGCGGGCTCTGGCGTCGAAGGGCGCAGCGGTTACGAT
>SMWF01000088.1 GCA_004357385.1 Gammaproteobacteria bacterium
CGAGGTTGTTCTAAGGGAGCTGAACCCCCTGGTCGATCGTCAATCCAAAGCCTTCCGGGGCAACGTGGAGCGGACGGTTCGGGCAAGCGAAGGGCAACAGAAGCTAGCCGGAGCCCGCCGCGCCGTGGTTGGCGCGCTGAGTGAGCGGATCGAGGGCCAACAAGTGCCCAAGCTGCTGCTCGATCTGCTCAATCCGGGCTGGCGTAATTTGATGGTGCATACCCATCTGCGCAACGGCATGGACAGCAACGAATGGCGTGATGGCCTGGCCGTGGTCGACCAGTTGCAGGCGCAGCTGAGTGGCGCTTCACAGCCTGACAGCGATGACTATATAGAGTCCGAGACGCTGCTCAAGCAGGTCGTGGAAGGCTTGAACAGCATTTCATTCGAACCGGGTAAGCGCACGCCCCTGGTGATGAAACTGTCGGATGCGTTGATAGGCGATACCACGGGCGAGAAAACAGAGGTCCAGTCGGTATCGGTGGAAGTGGGCGCCGCGGCGCAAGCCCTTGGTCTTTCCGGGATGTTGCCCGACGCCGATCCGGAAATCGAAAGCGACGACGAGCAGGAACGGAACAGCTGGGAGACTGCGCTGGACCGCGCCCGCCGTCTGAGCGTCGGCGAGTGGCTTGCCATGTCCGATGAAGCGGGCAAACCGTTGATACTCTCGGTGGCCTTCGTCGGTGAAGACTACGCCAACTTCGTGTTGGTAAACCGTAAGGGTGTGAAGGTCAGGGAACTCGAGCTGAAAGAGATGGCGGACGGGCTCCATGACGGCGGCATCACCCTGCTCGACGACTTCGACCTGCCGCTCATGGAGCGGGCCTCGCAACGCATGTTGCAGAACATGCACAACAAGCTGACCTACCAGGCGAGCCACGACGAGCTGACCGATCTGAGCAACCGGCGCGAATTCGAACGTGGGCTGTCCGATGCGATCAAGGCGAGTCGGGCCGACGGTGGGCAGCACATGTTGCTGTATCTCGACCTGGACCAGTTCAAGATCGTCAACAACACCAGCGGACATACCGCGGGTGACGCACTCCTGAAGATGGTGGGCGCGCGTCTGAGCGATGGTTTGGCGGACGCCGAAGCGCTGGTCGCCCGGCTGGGGGGCGACGAGTTTGGCGTGCTGGTAAGCGACATCGAATCGGAGGGCGCGCGGGAGTTGGCCCAGCGCGTGCTCGGCCTCGTGCGCGAGCAACGCTTCGACTGGGAAGATAAACACTACTCCCTGTCGGCCAGTATTGGCCTGGTGTTCATCGATGAGGGGACGGCGGACACCGATGCGGCCATGCGTTGCGCCGATGAGGCGTGTTATGCCGCCAAAGATGCGGGTCGAAACCGCGTCCAGGAGTACGAGCTTAGCGACTCGCGCATGATGCGCCGCCACGGCGTCATGGAGTGGGTGACCCAGTTGGACAAGGCCGTCGAGGACGACCGCCTGGTGTTGAACTGTCAGCGGATCGCGCCGGTGCAGAACGGCGGATCCAACTATGCAAAGTCGCATTACGAAATTCTGCTGACCATGGAAGACGACCTGGGCGATATCATGCCGCCGAGCGAGTTCATCCTTGCGGCGGAAACATACAACCGCGTGACGGTCATCGATCGCTGGGTGGTCGAACACGTGTTGCGCTGGATGGCGGAACATCGTGACGATCTCGACTCCTTCGGCGGCTTTGCCATCAACGTGTCCGGGCACTCGATCAACGATGAGACGTTCCCGGACTTCGTCCTGGAGCAATTCTCCAAGACTCAGGCTCCGACCGGCAAGATCTGCTTCGAGATCACCGAAACGGCGGCGATCGGCAACCTGGACAACGCTCGCGATTTCATGAATCGCATGAAGATCATCGGCTGTCGGTTCTCGCTCGATGACTTCGGCACGGGCCTGTCTTCCTACTCCTACCTGCGTAATCTGCCAGTCGACTTCGTCAAGATCGACGGCGTATTCGTCAAGGATCTGGCCAACAATCCGGGTGACTATGCGGTGGTTCGGTCGATCAACGAGATCGGTCACTACATGGGCAAACAGACCATCGCCGAGTATGTGGAGAACGATGAGATTCTGGCGCAGCTCAAGGAGATCGGCGTGGACTACGCGCAGGGCTATGGCATCGAGAAGCCATGTCGGCTCGCCGATCTGAAAATCCCTTAACCGCCGTTGGGTTGCACGCTGCGCATGGTGCGACAGGCTCGGACACAGGCATAGCGCCACCACTGCCGGCCGAAGCCCCTGACCTATAGCGTCTCGAAGAGCAGCACGAAGCTGGCATTCAAACAGACGCAGTAAGAAGCAAAAACTCCAGGAGCGCTTTTTGCGAGTGCAATCGGTTGCCGGCTTCCTGCCAGATCGCCGAGCGCGGATCGTCCATGATGGTCTCGCTGACTTCCTGGCCACGATGCGCCGGCAGGCAGTGCATCAGCAATGCATCATCGTTTGCCAGGTCAAGCATTGCCGCGTCGACCTGGTAGCCGCTGAAGGCTTCCCGACGCCGTGCCTGTTCCTGTTCGTGGCCCATGGAAGACCAGACGTCGGTCACCACCAGATCGGCGTCCCGGGCTGCTTCGGCGGGTGAGTCCACCAGTTGTACATTGTTGGAGCTGGCGACCAGCTGCGGGTCGGGCTGAAACCCTTCGGGTGAAGCGATACGCAGATTGAAGCCGAACTGACGCGCGGCGTTTATGTACGAGTTGCACATGTTGTAGCCGTCGCCGATAAATGCGACTTCGCGTCCGGCAATCTCGCCGCGCCGCTCCACGAATGTCTGCACATCGGCGAGCAGCTGGCATGGATGGAATCTCGAGCTCATGGCGTTGATCACCGGAACGCTAGAGGCAGCGGCGAATGCTTCGATGTCGGCGTGCTTGGTGGTGCGGATCATAACGACGTCGACCATGCCCGAAAGTACCCGCGCGGTATCTTCGATCGGCTCACCACGGCCGAGTTGAGTATCGTCCGGGCTCAGAAAGATGGCGTGGCCACCCAGCTGCTGCATGCCGGCTTCGAAGGCTACCCGGGTCCGGGTCGACGAAAGCTGAAATATCATGGCCAGCGTTCTGTTCTTCAGCGGTTCGTACAGCACGCCTTCGTGGTGGAGCCGTTTCAACTCGATGCCACGGTCAACTACAGAACCCAGCTCTTCCGGGCTGAAATCGAGCAGGCTCAGGAAGTGTCGGGACTCGTTCACCGTCATTCCAGGTTGAGAACGAGCTCGGAGACGCGGGCCACGAGGTCGTCTGCTTCCGCATCACTCAGGATCAGGGGCGGCAGCAGCCGGATGATCCGGTCCTGGGTTACGTTGATCAGCAAACCTTCATCGAGTGCCTTGGCGACCAGACTGGCGCAGGACACCTCCAGCTCGATCCCCAGCATCAGGCCCTTGCCGCGGATGTCCGCCACCCGATTGTCGCCGGCCAGCGCAGCGCGGAAGCCGTCGAGCAGTCGGTTCCCCAGTTCGGCGGCGCGGTCGATCAGGTTGTCTTCCTCGAGGCTGTCCAGGACTGCCGTGGCCGCTGCGCACGCCAGCGGGTTGCCCCCGAAAGTTGAACCGTGATTGCCTGGCTGAAGCACGTCCGCGGCAATACCACGCGCCAGACAGACCCCGATCGGTACGCCGTTGCCGAGGCCCTTTGCCGTTGTAACGACGTCAGGCAGTATGTCTGCGTGCTGGTAAGCGAAGTAGCGTCCGGTACGGCCGTTGCCGGACTGCACTTCATCCAGCATCAGCAGCCACTGGTGTTCATCGCAGATGCGCCGCAATGCGGCGAGGTAACCCGGGTCGGGAATGACGATCCCGGCCTCGCCGAGGATCGGCTCGAGAAACACGGCCACGACCTCGGTGTTGTTGTCGGCAATGGTTTGAATCGCGGCGACATCGTTGTAGGGCGCGCGGACGAAGCCAGCCAGCAGCGGTTCGAATCCGGCTTGAACTTTGCGACTCCCAGTCGCGGTCAGGGTGCCCATCGTGCGGCCGTGGAATGCGTCGTCCATCACGATGATGGCGGGCACGTTGATTTCGCGCTGATGCCCCAGCAATCGCGCGATCTTAATGGCGGCTTCGTTGGCTTCGGCGCCGGAATTGCCGAAGAATGCGCGATCCATGCCAGATAGCGCGGTGAGCCGGGCAGCGAGTTCGGCCTGGCGGGGAATCTCGTACAGGTTGGAGGTGTGCAGCAGGCGTCCCGCCTGCTCAGCTAGCGCCTGGGTCACCCGGGGATGGGCGTGGCCCAGGCCGCAGACCGCCAGCCCGGTCAGTGCATCGAAGTAGCGGTTGCCGTCGGCATCGAACAGATAGGCACCCTCACCATGGCTGAACGACACCGGCAGCCGGGCGTAGGTGTTCATGAGATGGGACGACGTTTGGTTCGGCTGATTCAACATGTGTTTTTCGTGCCTAGAAACGACAAAAGGCAGCGCGCGCTGCCTGGAAAACCGCGTATGTTAGGCTAGCTGCCATGCCCACTTCAAGCATCGACGGCATCGAATTGTCGTTGTTTCAGAGTCGCGTGCAGGCGGTTTGTGATGAAATGGGGGTGGTGCTGAGGCGCGCGGCGTTCTCGCCGAACATCAAGGATCGGCTCGATTACTCCTGTGCCGTGTTTGATTCGCACGGCGGGTTGTTCGGTCAGGCGGCGCACATCCCCGTGCACCTCGGTAGCATGGCGTACGCCATGGCAGACATAGTCAAGCGGTTCGTCTGGCAGCCGGACGACCTGGTTCTGTTGAACGATCCGTATCTGGGTGGCACGCATCTTCCCGATGTGACCGCGATCAATCCGGTGTTCCACGCCGAGCAACTCGTTGGCTTCGTTGCTTGCCGGGCGCATCACGCCGATATTGGGGCGGAACAGCCGGGGTCGATGCCGGTTTCGACGTCTTTGGCGGAGGAGGGTGTGGTGATCGCACCGCTCCTTACGCGCCGGGGTGGAAAGCTGACCGATGCGGCGAAGCGGCTGTTCGATCGGTTGTCCCAGGAGCGTCACGACCAGGCCGAAAGCTATGATGCGGATGCGCGACTTGGCGACTTCTTCGCCCAGTTCAGTGCGAACCACATCGGCGTGCGCCGGCTGGTCGCGCTGTGTGATCGATTGGGACGCGTCGGGTTCGACGCGCGTGTCGATGCGCTGAACGCCTATGCGGAGCGGCTCGCGCGCGACGCGTTGGGCGTCATACCCCCCGGGGCGTATGAATTCAGTGATGTCATGGACGGGGACGGCTTCGGCCAGGAAGACGTGGCGATACGGGCGTTGATCACCGTGGGTGACGGGGCGGTAGAGGTCGACTTTTCGTCCACGGACTCGCAGGTGCCCGGCAACATCAATTGCCCGCTGCCCGTGACTGCGGCATCGGTGTTCTATGTATTCCGCTGTCTGATGCCTGAGCATACGCCGGCTTGTGCAGGTGCCTTCGCCCCGATTCGGATTACCACCCGGCGCGGCAGTCTGGTTGATGCCCGGCCCGGGGCGGCGGTGGCTGCGGGCAACGTCGAGACCTCAATGCGCATCGTCGATGTGCTGCTCGGAGCGCTCGCGCAGGCGCTTCCAGGGCTGATTCCAGCGGCTAGCCAGGGCACGATGAACAACGTTGCTATGGGCAGCCGCGCGGCCGGCCGGCGCTGGGATTATTACGAAACACTCGCCGGGGGCAGTGGCGCGTGCGCGGCGGGCCCAGGTGCGGACGTCATTCATTCGCACATGACCAATACGCTCAATACGCCGGTGGAAAGTCTCGAGACGCACTATCCATTACGGATCCTGCGCTACGCGATCCGAACTGGCTCTGGCGGATCCGGACTCCACCACGGTGGCGCCGGTTTGATTCGTGAGTTCGAATTTCTGGAGCCGACCGAGGTGACCTTGCTGACCGAGCGGCGCCGGCGTGGACCGTGGGGTCTGGCGGGCGGTGCTCCCGGGAGACCGGGTCGCAACCTTCTGGATGGCCGGGAACTGCCGGGCAAGATCCACTTCCACGCGGCCGCAGGTTCGCGTCTGCGCATTGAGACTCCCGGCGGTGGCGGTTACGGATCGGCGGATTGATCCTAGGCGCCCAGTGCGGAGACGGCCGCTTCCAGACGTGCGATGCCGTGTATCAGGGTGTCGCGTGGACAACCGAAGTTGAAACGCATGTGCCCCGGCCCGCGGAACTGATTCCCGTCGGATAGCCCGATGCCGTGGGATTCGAAGTGTTGCGGAACCGATGCCACAGGTAGCGCGCGCACGTCGAGCCAGGCCAGGTAGGTGGCTTCGACATGGGTCATCGACACACCGGGCAAGCGCGCGATGTGCGCCTCGAGCAGGTCGCGGTTACCGGCCAGGTAGTGGCGCAAGTGGGGCAGCCAATCCGATTCGTCCTGATAGGCCGCCTGGGCAGCGAGGTAGGCGAGCGGACCGATCCCGGGCAGCAGCCCGGCGCGCGCTTCGATGAAGCGGCGCCGGAGCCTGGCATCGGGAATCACGGCAAAGGCGCAGCTCAGCCCAGGTGTGTTGTAGCTCTTGGTGGGCGCCATGAGGGTAATGGTGTGGGCCTCGATGTCCTTTGAAAGCGCCGCGATCGGGAGGTGTTGCAGGTGTTCATCCAGCAGTAGGCCACAATGGATCTCGTCAGCGCAGATCAGCATGTTCCGCCGCAGGCAGAAGTTAGCGAGTGCTTCGAGTTCTTCCAGACGATAACTTCGACCGGTCGGGTTGTGCGGGTTGCAAAGCATGAACAGACGGGTGTCGGCACTTGCGGCGGCGGCCATGGCGTCGAAGTCCATGACCCACTCGTTCCCGTCGAGGATCAGTGGAACTTCGATGCTGCGGCGCCCGCCGTGACCAGGCGCGGGCAGAAACGGATGGTAGACGGGCACGCTCATCATGACCGAATCGCCGGGGCTTCCGGCCGCGCGGCATGCGAGATTGAAGCCAGGTACTACGCCGGGCAGCCACACCAGCCACAGCGGCGACACCTCCCAGCCGAAGCTGTCGCTCAGCCACGTCAGAACCGCGTCGATCAGCTCGGGTGGGGTTTCAGTGTAGCCCAGGACGCCGTGGTCGATGCGCTCGCGGATCGCGTCGAGGATGAACCCGGGCGCCGCGAAATCCATATCGGCGACCCAGAACGGCAGCACATCGCTATGGTACTTGTTCCATTTGGCGCTCGAGGTGGCACTGCGGTCTATGACGCGGTCGAAGTCGTGCCTCTTGCCTGGGCCGGTTGGCACATCGGGGTCCTTATGCTCGTCGTGCATGTCGGCTTGCCGGATGGTTATTAGTCGATGGTGGGCGAATCTAGTACAATGCTGCGTGTTAAACGAGGCGAGGTAAAGCCCGTGGACATTCTGGAAAGTATTAAGGAACAGGTCGAGAGCAACCCGATCATGCTGTACATGAAGGGTTCGCCTCAGGCTCCGCAGTGCGGTTTTTCGGCTCAGACGGTGCAGTGCCTCATGGCGTGCGGTGAACGTTTTTCCTACGTCGACATTCTCAGCGAGCCGGAGATCCGCGCCAACCTGCCGATCTACAGCAATTGGCCGACGTTCCCGCAGCTCTATGTGAACGGTGAGCTGGTCGGTGGGTGTGACATCATCACGGAAATGTTTGAATCCGGCGAGCTGGCGACGCTGATCAAAAGCGCCGTTCCGGAATCCATCGAAGGCTGACTCACTCCGGCGGCCCGCCCGGCCCTCACTCCACAGGAGGGTCCTCGCTGGTCATGGAACCTTCCGGAGGCCAGCCCCCCATCCGCATCCAGCGGTTGACGATTTCACAGAACAACAGCGCGGCGCGTTCGGCGTCGTACAGAGCGGAGTGCGCCTGTTTTTCGTCGAACGGCACCCCCGCCTGGGCGCAGGCTCGGCTGAGCACGGTCTGACCATAAGCGACGGCTGCGATCGATGCGGTATCGAAGTACGTGAACGGATGGAACGGGTTGCGCTTCAGGTTGTTGCGCTCGCTGGCGCTGCGCACGAATTGATGGTCGAAGGCCGCATTGTGGGCAACGATGACCGCACGAGTGCAGTGCGCGGATTTGATGGCCCGGCGCACTTCTGCAAAAAATTCTTTGAACGCTTCCAGCTCGCTGGTGGCATTGCGTGCCGGATCGTAGGGATCGATCCCGGTGAAACTCAGCGATGCAGGGTCGATGTTCATGCCCGGTGATGGCTCGATCTGATAGTGCAGCTTCTTCCCCGGAAACAGCTGGTCTCCTTCGAACTCGAGCAGGACGCCTGCGAGCTCCAGAATCGCATCGCGACTGGCGTCGAATCCTCCGGTTTCGATGTCGATGACCACCGGTAAGTAACCGCGAAAACGCTCGGCCATCTGAGATGTTGCGGACATCGAATCTCCCCTGACGAGCTACCATAACATGCCGATACCGGGTGCCCCCGCGGGTCGACGACCCGGATCCGGACGCTTGTCGGGACGCTGCCAACGGGTAAACTACCGCCCCTTTTCGAAGCGGGAGCCGCGTGTGGCTGACAAGATTGTCCTAGCGTATTCTGGTGGTCTGGATACGTCCGTGATCTGCCGATGGCTGCAGGAGACGTACAAGGCGGAGGTGATCACCTTTACCGCTGACATCGGCCAGGGTGAAGAGGTCGAACCGGCCCGGGCCAAGGCGCAGTCGATGGGAGTAAAGCAGATCTTCATCGAGGATCTGACGGAAGAGTTTGTTCGCGACTACGTGTTCCCCATGTTTCGAGGGAATACGCTCTATGAGGGCGAATATCTGTTGGGGACCAGCATCGCCAGGCCCCTCATTGTCAAACGACTCGTTGCAATTGCCGAGCAGACGGGGGCAGTCGCAATCGCCCACGGGGCGACCGGCAAGGGCAACGACCAGGTTCGCTTCGAGCTTGGCGCCTACGCGCTGAATCCGGAGATTCGGGTCATCGCTCCCTGGCGCGAATGGGAGCTGACATCCCGCGCGGCGTTGCTGGATTTCTGCGAGAAGCATCAGATTCCCGTCGATTACCAGCGTGGCGACAAGTCACCGTACTCGATGGACGCCAACCTGCTGCACATCTCCTATGAGGGCGATCGACTGGAGGATCCGTGGCAGGAGCCCGAGGAAGCGATGTGGCGCTGGACGGTCGCGGCGGAAGAAGCACCGGAGACGCCCCGCTACATAGAACTTGGATTCGAAGGGGGCGATCCCGTGTCGATCGATGGGCAGACCCTTACGCCCGCGACATTGCTCGCGACGCTCAATACTCTCGGTGGTGCGCATGGCGTGGGTCGCGACGACATCGTCGAGAACCGCTACGTGGGTATGAAGTCTCGAGGCTGCTACGAAACGCCTGGTGGGACGATTCTTCTCAAGGCCCACAGAGCCATCGAATCGATCACCATGGACCGCGAGGTGACACACCTCAAGGACGAGCTCATGCCGCGCTACGCCAAGCTCATTTACAACGGTTACTGGTGGTCCCCGGAGCGGCTCATGTTGCAGGCTTCAATCGATCAATCTCAGCACTACGTCAACGGCGTGGTCCGCCTGAAGCTGTATAAAGGCCACGTGTCGGTAGTCGGCCGGATGTCCCCAAACGATAGTCTCTACGATGAGAACGTCGTCACGTTTGAAGACGATGGGGGCGCGTATGATCAGGCCGACGCCACCGGATTTATCCGGTTGAACGCGCTACGGCTAAGGCTTGGCGCGGCGAAGGGACGTAAAGTGTCGGAGTGACAGATGGGCCAGTTTCAGGTCTTGTTCAGTGGAGAGGTTGTCGAGGGCGCGCAGGAACTGCAGGTCCGGACGAACCTCTCACACAAATTCGGTCTCGATGATCGGAAAGTCGGGCAGCTGTTCAGCGGCCGGACGGTGGTCATCGAATCTGGTATGGAGATGGATCAAGCGTACGATCTGCAGAAGGAATTGATCGATCTCGGCGCGGTAGTCCGGGTGAAGGATCTCACCCCCGAATCCGAACGCCAACAGAAAGTGGATGCACGCGACTACAAGGCCGACGCCCCACATGCCGACTACACCCTCAACGACATCACTGCGGCGCACATCGAATGTCCGCGCTGTGGCCACCTGCAACTCGATGCGCCCAATTGCGGGCGATGTGGCATCGACATGGCGTCCGCGTCCAGCGAGAAACGGAAGGAAGACCGGCGCATTGCACGCCAGATCCGCATGTTGAACAGTGCCCCGGCAACGGCCGATGCCCGCAGCACCGGCAGCGTAAATCCTTCGAAGCGATCTCCCGATCGGAGGGAGATTCGCACTGAAGCCGATCGGAGTCGACGTCGTGAGGCGCCGCGCAAAGGCCTGCTGAGTCGTCTGGGGTTCGGCAGGGGCTGAACCGCCCGCGCGTATCCGCTACATTGAGGCACCTGGCTGCCTTGTAGATTTCCATCCATGTCGGAACCCCGCCCTGCCGTCGATGCGAGTGCACCCATCGGTGTGTTCGACTCCGGCGTTGGAGGGCTGACAGTCCTCAAGGCATTACAGGCGCGGATGCCGGCCGAACGGTTCGTCTATCTGGGCGACACGGCGCGTCTGCCCTACGGCACCAAGAGCGCGCGCACCGTGCAGCGTTACGCCGTCCAGGCGGCGGGACAGCTGGTAACGCGGGGGGTCAAGGCGTTGGTGGTCGCGTGCAATACCGCTTCGGCGGTGGCGCTGGTGGCGTTGCGCGAAGCCTATCAACCACTGCCGGTGTTTGGCGTCGTGGACCCTGGAGCGGCCGCGGCGGGTCGTGTGTCGCGCAGCGGCCGCATCGGGGTGTTGGCAACTGAGAGCACGGTGCGTGGTGGAGCCTACCAGCACGCCATACTGAATCTGCGCCGCAACGCCCGGGTTTTTGCCCGTGCCTGCCCAATGCTGGTGACGCTGGCGGAGGATGGCTGGATCGACGGCGATGTTCCGGAACGAATCGTATCGAGTTATCTGGGCGCGTTTCTGCACGGCGGCGAATCGATCGATACGCTGCTGCTCGGCTGCACCCATTTTCCGATACTGCGCGACGTGTTGGCGCGGGTGGCGGGCGCTGGGGTTACGCTGGTGGATTCGGCTGAGACTACCGCCCAGCACGTTGCGACCGCGATCGAACGAACGGCGGGTGCGGCGCTTGAACCGCACGCTGCGCGGCTGCTGCTGGCGACCGATGATCGACACCGATTCGCTCGTGTCGGTCGATACTTCCTGGGGGAGGCGCTCGCCGCGGAAGACATCGAGCTGATCGATCTGTAGCCCGCCGGGCCTAGTACTCGGTCTTGCCGCGAAACTCACACAGATCTTCGATGACACATGCACCACAGCGAGGCTTGCGCGCGGTACAGGTATAGCGGCCGTGGAGGATGAGCCAGTGGTGTGCATCGCGCTTGTAGTGGTCCGGGACCGCCTTCAGCAGCCTGTCTTCCACCTGACGAACGTTTTTTCCGGTGGCGACGCGGGTACGATTGGCTACCCTGAAGATATGCGTGTCCACGGCAATCGTGGGCTCGCCGAAGGCGGTGTTGAGAACGACGTTCGCGGTCTTGCGGCCGACGCCTGGTAGCGCTTCGAGTGCTCCTCGCTCGCGCGGCACCTCACCGGCGTGCCTATCGAGCAGCATCTGACAGGTCTTCATGATGTTGCTTGCTTTGGTGTTGAACAGACCAATGAATTTGATGTGTGCTTTCAACGTTTCGAGGCCCAGGGCGAGGATCGTCTCCGGGGTGTTGGCCAACGCGTAAAGCCCCGCGGTGGCCTTGTTGACGCTGACGTCGGTTGCCTGAGCCGACAGGATGACGGCAATCAACAGTTCGAAGGGACTGGCGTAGCTCAGCTCCGTGGTTGGGTTTGGGTTCGCTTCCGCCAGCCGGGCGAAAATCTGCTCACGTATCTGCTGGTTCATGGCCGCGATTTCCTCTGAATATCCTGTTGGCCAATGCCACCAGCAGGGCGGCGGTAATGAAGGCGCCGGGCGGCAACCCCACCAGCAACAGGCCTCGTCCACCGAGGTCGATTGCCCAGCCCCGGGCCGATTCACCCAACAGTTGTTCCATGCCGACGAACAGCGTTCCCTGTCCCAGGATCTCGCGGACCATGCCCAATGTGACCAGTGCCAGGGCAAAGCCCAGACCCGTCGCGAACCCGTCGCGGGCGGCGGTACCGACGCGTGTGCGGCTGGCGACCTGTTCGGCACGGGCGAGGATGATGCAGTTGGTGACGATGATCTGAACGAAGAGAGCGATGCGTTCGTACACGTCGAAGGCGAAGGCCTGCATCAACAGCATCGCGCAGGTAGTGAATCCCGCAATCACCAGCATCTGTGCGGGCAGCCGAGCGGGTGCGGGCAGCGCGCCACGAAGCAGGGAAATCACCACGTTCGAACCAATCAGCACCAGCAGCGTCGCCAGCGCCAGGCCCAACGCGTTGGCTGTCGTTCCGGACACGGCCAGCAGCGGGCAGAGCCCGAGCAACTGTACGAACGCCGGGTTACGCGATCCACAGGCTTCGGCGACGCTCAGCGCAGCGACGCTCGCCGGATCTCCGGAATCCTTCAGATCAGTGGCGTGCATGTGAGCTCCGATGGGGCCGGGAGGCCCGCAAGGGCCTCTCGTACGCCCCGCAGTATTGCACGGGAGGTGATGGTTGCGCCGGTCATCGCATCGAACTCGCCACCATCCTGCCGGACGCTCCATCGTGGGCTGATCGTGGTGGCGCGTGGCCACCCGGCCAGCTGATGAATCCAGTCCGATTTACCGATCTCCATGGCATCGCCGAGGCCGGGGGTCTCGGTGTGGTGGGTGACGCGAACGCCCAGGATCTGCTCGTCTCCCGACAATGCGATGGTCAGCTCGATGGCGCCCGCATAACCCGCGGCAGTGGCACGGATGATTTGATATCGGGTCGACGATGCCGCGCAAAGATGGAGGTAGACGGGTAGCGGCGATTCGAGTGGGATCGCGCCGATTCTGGAGTCGCCCGTGAGTTCCACGAGGGATGCCACCAGCGCTCGTTGCTGGTTGTGCACGATCCGCGATCGGGTCAGCTGGTCGATC
>SMWF01000089.1 GCA_004357385.1 Gammaproteobacteria bacterium
ACGTCTTCTCGTTCCCAACGGCTTACTCGACGTTCTTTGCCAGTCGTGCACTGCGGTTTCAGTGCGCCGCCCTGCCCTCACGCTTCAAAGGCGCCGAGTTGTTCGTCAATCAGTATGGCCGTGCCTATCAGTCGGGGCATCACCTGAACAAACGATTCAGAGCCGCCCACGAAGCTACAGGAATTCGACACCGCGAAGGGCCGTATCCGTGGAGACACACCTACGCGAGCATCGGACTCACGAACGGCGCGGATCATGGATGGTTGGCCAAGCAGCTCGGCCACAGTCTGCCGGTGTTCTACAGCGTCTATGCGGACTGGATCAACACCGACGATACAGACGCGAAGAACCTGGCGAAGATCGCCCCCTAGTGACCCCGTTTGGTGAACAAATCGTGAACAAACCGACGTTTCACCAATTTTATGGCTCTAACACGTTGATCCATAACGGGAAAGCTGGCGGAGCGGACGGGACTCGAACCCGCGACCACCGGCGTGACAGGCCGGTATTCTAACCAACTGAACTACCGCTCCGAACTCTCGAGAAGACTGGTGGGTGTTACAGGGGTCGAACCTGTGACCTACGGCTTGTAAGGCCGTCGCTCTCCCAACTGAGCTAAACACCCCCGCAGGGAGCGCCATGTTACTGAAAGCGCCGGGGGTGTCAATGAATCCGCGGGGGCGCGGCTAGTGGGTCTTGTGGAGGCGTGCGTGGCCCTTGGAATCTGGTTCCGCCTTGTTCAACTGGACGCCGAACACTGTCGGGGTGTCGGATCCAGTTCGTACCTTCGACGCCTCGGCTTGGGCCGCCGCCGGCTCGGGCGCGAGGCATACTTCGTCTAGAATCCGCTTGGCGTCGCCAGCCTGAACCTCGTCCATCTCGGGGAACACCTGCTGGAGCTCAGCGAGCGCCTGCGCGGTCCGATCCACACATTCCTCGGCGCCCGCTACGCTGGCCGTGCAAAAGAGCAGCACCGTGACCATGACTTGCACCGGTTTAGTCCACATCCGAAACGCGTCAACCTTGAACCCGTACCGCGAGCACGTCGCATCCGGCACCGTGCAGCACGGCATCGGAATGGTGCCCAATCCAGGCTCCAGTCCGTAGTAGAAAAACGCCGGTTCCAGAACGTGAACGATGGATATCGGCTTATCTCCCGCAAACTTACGGACCTTCTCGACGATGTAGTTCGACTCCGTGGCAACGTCGACCGCCACCAGCACCTTTTGGTACGGCATCCCGGTCTCCTGCTCTGTCTCGGTCATTTGCCTTCGTAAAACGATACTACGTGACGAGCCGTGGCTAGAAACCGTAGGCCGCGCGGACGTTGGCGCCGAGCAGTCCGGCGCGCGATTCAGTTTCCAGTCCGTCCACCAGTTGGTCGAGGCGCGCCAGGTAATCGGGCGTGTGGTCGGCGTGGGGATAGTCGCTGGCCCAGAAGAACCGGTCCGGTCCCAACAGTCGCATCATCGTGCCGATGGTGCGCTCATCCGGATCACAGGAGATGTAGCAGTTCGTTCTGAACCAGGCGCTGGGTTTTTTGGCCGTCCGCGCAGCGGTACCGATGATGGTGTCTTCGTACACGGCATCCAGCCGATCGAGCCAGTAACCGATCCATCCACCGCCCGATTCGAGAATGACCAGCTTCAGCTTCGGAAAGCGATCGAAGGTCCCGCAGTCGAAGAAAGTCGTGAAGGCATGTCGGACCCCATCGGAAGCGGTAACCGAAGCGAGCAGGGGCGAGCGGACGGGATCCGTGAAGCGGCCGGA
This sequence comes from Gammaproteobacteria bacterium, assembly GCA_004357385.1. GTDB lineage: Bacteria > Pseudomonadota > Gammaproteobacteria > Pseudomonadales > Azotimanducaceae > SMWF01. The sequence continues at coordinate 1,771 of SMWF01000089.1, forward strand.
GCGCAGCGCCACGGGCTCGAAGCTGGGATGCAATGCAATCGGCACCCCGAGCGACTCGGCCACCGCGTACAACGGATCGTGCGCCGGATGGCCATGGGCTTTGCGATCCAACGTGAAGGGTACGATGAACGCACCGTGACAGCCGTCGTCGACCGCCCGTTCCAGTTCCTTGGCCGCTGCATCGGGATCGCCCAGCGATAAATGAGCGATGGGGATCAGGCGCCCGCCGCTGTCCCGACAAAAGTCTGCAATCCAACGATTGTACGCCCGGGTGTAGGCCTGGGAGAGTTCCACGTCATCCAATTCTGCTTCCCAGAGGATGCCGATGGTCGGATACAGCACCGCCGCCTCCAGTCCCTCGGCGTCAAGCATGCGAATCCGCTCGTCCGCATCCATCGCACCGAAGGGGATATTCGCCAGATAGGTCTTCTCCGGACTCGGACGGAAATCAGCCTTCTCGGTCTTGCCCATCATACCCAGCGTTGCGGGAAACCCATTGGCAGACAGGACCGACGGTTGGCCGCCAATGCTCAGGCGTTCGAGCTGATTTTCGTCTCTCTCGATGCGCAGCGCGCGGTCCCGATACTTCGCTTCGAGGTAGTTCTCCCATAAATCCGGCGGTTCGAGGATGTGACCGTCCGCGTCGACCGCGCCGGCGTGTCGGGTCCGATAGATGCCTTCCGGCAATGGAGCCTCAGCCATGGATTACACCTCCGTGGAAAAAAAAGGGTCTGGTATTCAATGCGCCGCCCGGGGTCAGGAGATACGAACCGTCAGGACGTCGCAAGGCGATCCGTGCAACACCCCGGTAGCGGTAGATCCCAACAGAAGCCCCAGGCCGTGCCGGCCGTGGGAGCCCATGACAATCAGATCCGCGCCCTGCTCTTCCGCAACCTCGCGGATTTCATGTGCCGGGCTGCCACGCCCGACCAGCGCCCGATCTCCGGGCACCCCGGCCCGCTCCGCATGCCGCGCGAGCGCGGCCTCCGCCTGGTCTACGGCTTCGCGCTCGATCTGAACGACATCCGCGCCCATCGCGCCGACATCGAAGCCCCCATAGATCTGGGTGATCGGTTTGACGACGGTGATCAACGACAGTTCCGCATCGTTCTGAGCCGCCGATTCGATCGCCTGCTTGATCACCTCATCCGCTTCATCGGTCAAATCGATCGCCACCAGAATCTTGCGATACGCCATGAGACCATCCTCTTTACTGGTACGTGAACCATGGGTGCTTTCATGCCCAGAAACAACTCATCTACGGGTTTCTCTCCAGATAATCACGCGTTTCGCGCACCGCGACCCCGGTCAGCAGCAGCAGCCCGATGAGATTGGGCACCGCCATTAATCCATTCATGACATCCGAGAACAGCCAGACAAAATCCAGTTTCTGCAACGCTCCAAAATAAGCGGCCGCAACGAACAGCATCCGGTACGGGGTGATCGCCCGTTCGCCGAACAGATACTCAACACTGCGCTCCCCGTAATAACACCAGCCCAGCATGGTGGAGAAAGCAAACATCACTAGCGCGACGGCGACCAATCCCGAGCCGACCCCATTGGAGAACGTCGATTCAAAAGCCATCTGGGTCAGGGCCGCACCGTTGACCCCCGAGGTCCAGACGCCCGTCGCGATTATCGCGATGCCGGTGAACGTGCACACCACCAACGTGTCGATGAAGGTCTGGGTCATCGACACCAATGCCTGCCGAACGGGTTCGCGCGTCTGCGCGGCCGCCGCGGCAATCCCGGCCGAACCCAAGCCCGATTCGTTGCTGAAGATTCCGCGGGCAACGCCATAGCGCATCGCCTGGGCGATCGCGGCGCCAACGAAACCACCCGTGGCCGAACTGCCGCTGAAGGCGTCGGAGAATACGCGCGCAAACGCCGCGGGCACCGCATCGATATTGACGAACCAGATCACGCCGCACGCCGCCAGGTAGAGGATGATCATGACCGGCACGAATACGCCCGTTACCCTGCCGATCCAGCGGATTCCGCCGATTACGACGATCCCAAGCGCCGCGGCGATGATTGCGCCCGTCATCCACGGAGTGGCACCAAAGGCCCCATGCACAGCCTCAGCGACGGCGTTGGACTGAACCATGTTGCCAATTCCGAACGCGGCGATCGCCGTGAACAGAGCGAACAGCCAGCCCAGCAAACCACCCAGGCGTTTATTCCGGATGCCCCGGGACAGGTAGTACATCGGGCCGCCAGCCTGCTCGCCCTTGTGATCGGTGATCCGGTACTTTACCGACAGCAATGCTTCGCAGTACTTGGTCGCCATGCCCACGAGGCCTGTGATCCACATCCAGAACAGTGCGCCAGGACCCCCCAGCGCGATGGCTGTGGCGACACCCACGATGTTGCCGGTTCCAACGGTTGCGGCGAGTGCGGTCATCAATGCCTGATAGTGGGAGATGTCCCCTTCCGAGGTGGTTTCCTTGCGCACGATCAGGGCGTCGTACAGGGCTCGGCCAAGCCGGCGAAACTGAATGCCGCGCAAGCGGATCGACAAGTACAGACCCGTCAGCAACAGCAATGGGATGAGAAACGCCGGACCCCAGATGAAGTCCGATGCGGACCCTAGAATTTCGATCACGAGCCGACCCGCCTGTTTTGTTCGCCAACAGGATGCAACGAACGCACCTCAATGCAAAGCGTTGGGCTAGACTCGCCGAATGCGGAGCACCCTTTTTTATCCGTTGCGGGGACCCGGTCCATGGGTCATCGGCGGTTTTGCGCTGCTGATCTGGGTGCTGCTGTCGATGGTGAGCCTGATTGGCGCGCATGAACCATTTGCCGGGTTCATGGCCGCGTTTTTCTTAGCGCCCGCGATATTCCTGCTGTGCGCGGTGTTGGTCAACTACGCCCTGGTGATTCTGCGGCACACGGCGCGCGGCCACCCGGAACCACCCACCGTCGATCTCCCGGATCTGAATCCTGTCCGGCAGGGGCACGTCCTGATGGTCGTGCTGGTCGCGGCCGTCGTGACGGGCATCGTACTCAGTTCGCTCACTGAATCCGTCTCCGCGGCGTTGTTTGTCGTCAGCGCCATCGTACTCGGCTCGTCGATCGTCACGCTAACGGCGTTGAACGACAGCATCCTCGCTGGATTGAATCCAGGCCAACATGCCCGGCTGTTGCGCGGACTCGGTGTCGAATCCCTTGGTCTGCTGGTGGTGGGTTTGAGCTGGTTCCTGCTTGCTGCGGCGCTCACGGAAAACCAGCCGAACCTGCCTGCCCTGCTCGGCGCCGCATACCTGTTCGTGCTCACCCACAATCTGGCGGGCCGGTTGCTGTTCCGTCATCGGCTGGATCTCGACCTGGAGACCGAGCTCAGCCCCGAGCAGACCAATGCCGCCCATTGGGCCGCGAAGGGCAAAGCGTTTCGCGCGATGCTGATGGACCTGCATCGACTCTGCATGACGGACCGAGTGAGCGAGGCGTACGCGCAACTGGCGACCTATCTCGATGCCGACGAAGGCCTGGACGAAGCATCGGTGTACCTCGCACTGAAAGACTTTCACGATCCACGATTGCGGCTGGAGCACAGTTTCCACTACATCAGCCGCCTGGTCCGTAATCGGGACCGCCGCCGTGCATGGCAAGTGTTGCGCGATGCGGTGTTGGAGGACGCCAACTTCCGGCCGGCGTCTGATGAGATATTGATCTCAGTGCTCGATGAAGCGCTCCCGGATCACGCCCAACAGGTCGAGTGTCTGCTGGCGGATTTCAATCAGCGTTTTCCCGACAGCCATCTCGCCGCCAACGCGCTGTTTCGCCTGGCGAGAGTCAGGATCGACCATCTCGGCGGCCGCACCGAAGGGCTGGCCCTGCTCGACCGGATTGCGACCGAGCACCCGGAGTTCGCCGGGCAGCAGCGTTTCCGCGACTATCGTAGTCGACAGGACAACGCCGCACCGTAATCGAGTAGAGTGCGCGGTTTATCCGTGGAGACCGCCATGACCCGTCCTGACCTCGCCATTCGCAACGCGCGCATCGTGGACGGCACCGGTGCGCCCGCCCGCACCGGCGATATCGCCGTGTCAGACGGTAAGATCGTTGCGGTGGGTAGTGTCGACGGCACCGCAACGTGCGAGATCGATGCCGCCGGCCAGGTCGTGGCACCCGGGTTCATCGACATCCACACCCACTTCGATCCTCAGCTGTGCTGGGATGGGCTGGCGACGCCTTCTCTGGAGCACGGCGTAACCACCGTGGTCATCGGCAATTGCTCGCTCAGCCTTGCACCCGTTCATCCGGGGAAGCACCACAAACTGGTGAGCATGTTTCAGGTCATCGAAGACATCAAAAAGCGCACGTTCGATGCGGCGGTACCGTTCTCCTGGGAGAGCTTCCCGGAGTATCTCGATCACATTCGCTCCGGGTTGGGCATCAATGTCGCGGCACTGATCGGCCACTCGGCATTGCGCTACTACGTAATGGACGCGGCGAGTCAGGAGCGCGAAGCCACCGATGACGAAATCCAGCAGATGTGCGACCTGGTGGAGGAGGCAATGGCCGCCGGGGCGCTCGGCATCTCGTCATCATATGTGGACATCGACGAGAACATGAATCCGGTACCCAGCCGCTACGCGAATCTGCGCGAGAAGATCGCGCTGTGCAAGGCGATGGCGAAGAGTGGTCGCGGCATCTACCAGGTCGTGCCGTACTTCCCGGAGATGGAACAGCAGCTGGCAAACATCCGCGAGCTTGGCGAGATCAGCCGCGCGGCGAACATTCCCTGCTCGCTGCAGCCGGTACTCTCTTCGCCAACCTCGCCGAACGCCGACGAAGTGATCCAGGCATTGGAGGCCGAACGGCAAAACGGCGGGCGCGTTTACGGCCAGGTCATGCCGCGCTGTTTCGACCTGAACATGCGCCTGTCAGAGACCAGCATGTTGCTGTACGCCCTGCCCAGCTGGAAGGCCATCATGGATAGCCCCCTCGACGAGCGACGAACCAAGTTCGCGGATCCCGCGCTTCGTGACGGACTGGTCAGGGAGATGAGCGAGGCACGGGGCATGAGCGGTGCATTGCCGTTTCTTAGCGTTGGCCACGTGGTCAGCAAAGCCAACGAGCAGTACCAGGGGCGCCACCTTGCCGAAATTGCCGAGACCGAAGGCAAGCAGATTGGTGAAGTCATTCTCGACCTGTCGAATGCGGACAACCTGGAAACCGAGTTCCAACTAAAGGGCGTGATCAACGCCGACAAAGCCGCAGTGGCCAAGCTGATCAATCACCCCTTGTGTCACTTCGGGGCATCCGACGCCGGGGCCCACATCACCCAGTTCTGCGGCACCGGCGATACTACGCACCTGCTCGAACACTACGTCAGGGAAACCGGGCAAATGTCGCTTGAACGCGCAGTTCATCGTATGACCGGCGAAGTCGCGAAGGATTGGGGAATTGCGGATCGCGGGACCTTGGAGCCCGGCAAGGCGGCGGATCTGGTGCTGTTTGATCCGGATCGCGTCAGCGTCGGCGACGAAGAGTTCGTTGACGACTTTCCCGGCGAAGCGCGCCGTTACGTGCGCCGCGCCGAGGGCTACGCCGCGGTAATCGTCAATGGCGAAATCGTGCTCGAGGACGGTCAGTACACCGACGCCCGTCCCGGCCAGATTGTCTAGGAGAGCAATATGATTGATGCAAAGTTTCGGGCCGCGAGTCCGGAGGACGTCGGCCTCGACCCGGAGAAGATCAACGAGTTGTTGGCGCGCACAGCGCAGGAAGTAGAATCTGGCCTGCTGCCAAGCTGCCAGATGGCCATTGCACGCGAAGGTCGTATCGCCGCGTTCGCCACCTTCGGCGACGCAACCGATGAGAGCCTGTTTCACATATTCTCCTGTACCAAGGCGATCACCTCCGCCGCAGCCTGGTTGCTCATTCAGGATGGGCTGCTGGACGTGACTGAACCGGTCGTCGACGTGGTGCCCGAGTTCACCGGCCATGGAAAGGACGCGATTACGGTCGAACAGTTGTTCTGCCACACCGCGGGCTTTCCCCACGCACCCTTACGCCCGGTCGATTGGACAGACCGCGAGCTGCGCCTGCAGCGGTATCGTGATTGGACCTTGAATTGGGAACCCGGCACCCGCTACGAGTACCACCCCACCTCCAGCATGTACGTGATCGCGGAACTGATCGAACGCCGCGCGGGCGCAAGCTTCGCGGACTTCGTTCGCGACCGGGTATTGGTGCCGCTGGAGTTGTCTGACCTGTGGCTGGGCTGTCCTGCCGAACAGCACCACCGAATCCGGCCCGTCACCCATGTCGGCGAAGCCCTCACCAGCGACGACTACGCCGAGATGGGCCTGCCCGAGCCGCCGGTGAGCGAAGTGACCGAAGAAGCCCTGAGTTCCTTCAACGACCCGGCGATTCGAGCGGTGCCGGTACCGGGCGGCGGCGCGGTCACCAACGCCGCAGAACTTGCCTTGTTTTACCAGGGGCTGTTACACGGAGGGGCCTTGGGTGGGCCTCGCGTCTGGACCGATGAGACCCTGGAATTCGCGCGAATCGTTCGAAACGAATTTCCGGACTATCTGGGAACCCCCGCGAACCGGGCCCTCGGCGTATCCATTGCCGGGGACGAACTGCGCAATCGGCGGGGTTTCGGTCACACCAACTCGCCTCTGGCATTCGGCCATGGCGGCGCGGGCGGACAGATTGGGTGGGCGGACCCGGCGACCGGGATCTCGTTCAGCTACACGACCAACGGCCACGATCGCAACCCGATCCGCAACGGTCGGCGGATTATCAGCATCTCCAACCGCGCAGCGGTGTGTGCCGCGTAGTCTCGAGAGAGCGCGAATGGTCCCTCACGACGGCTAAGCCGCCGCACGACAAGTATCCGTGGCGCCCACCCGGCCGATCAGCGCACGGACGGAGTCAGAAAGGCCGAACCAGCAACAAAACCAGCAAGCTTCTGGCGGCCGACCTGCAAACGGGACCGGTCCATCCCGGCTGAGGTCGTCGCGTCGCGGTGACACCAGCACAAGCACGTGGTCGCCTTTGCGGTTGCCGGTTCGGCCGATTTCGCGCCACGCCGGTAGGACATCCAACAACCCCGAAACGTCGCGGCTACCGGCGCGCAGATGCACCGCCCAGTAATCGTAGTCGGCCTCGAGCAAACGACGACGTTGGGGCGACAATCGCTCAAGTTGGCGTGCGACGAGCAGGTCGTCGAACCGATAGGAACTGCCGCTCAAATACGCAATCCGTACATCGTTGCTCAACACCTTCCCGTCGGTCCCGGCTTCCTGCCTGACAAGATCGGCGGCGTCCAGGAGATAGTTTTTCGAGTGCTGCAGCAAGCACCAGGCGTCGACAATCAAGTACGCGACCAGTACTCCCGCCACCCATCGATACGGCCTCAGACGACCCGACTGAGCGGCCATGCGGCGAACGTGAGCAACAGCGAAGGGCGCGAGCGCCAATACGATGAATGCCGGCAGCATGAGAAACCGGGTCTGCATCAGTGGCCGAACGACCAGAAACACACACAACATGACGACCATGAGGGCGATCGTCCAAACAGCTAATCGTAGCGCGTCAGGATCCAGTGCCTTGAACGACTCACGTCGGAATCCGAACAAACCAATCAACAGCACCGGCCAACTGATTGCAGCGGTAAAGTGCGCCGCCACGACGGCGATGATTCCAGCGATCAATCCGATCACGGCGTAATCGTGAAACTCGGCGTGCAAGACTCTGCTGGAGAATGCATCCCGCATGTCAGCGAATCGGGCGGGAACCGTATCGAGCAGGCGCAACGGTTCGCGCAATGATTCGTGCATCACACCCGCGACGAACTCGCTAACGCGCTCTGACCCCAGCGCACCTACCGCCAGCAGCAGACACACAAACAGCAACGGTGCCTGGGCGATCAGCACCGCCCGGACCTGCTGGCGTCCACCCCGCCGAATCGCCAACGTAAAGGGCAGCAGCAACAACATCACGGCTTCCGGGCGGAACAGCATTGCGACCAGTACGGCGCCGTAGAACAGGCCCATCAGACGCACGTGGCCCGAACGGGCATATCGAATGAGGACGACCAGAGCCAACATCGCCGCGGCCCAGTAGCCGAGGTCCCTGCCAATCATCGTCCGGTACTCGTGCAGGCTCGGTAACAGCAGGAATAACAGGAGGCCCACGCACTGGGTACGCACATCACCGCCTAGTTCGCGGATCAGCAGTTGCACGCCAACAAGCAAAGTCGCGGCAAACAATGCGTCGATCACGTGGGCGCTGGCCAACGCAGAGAGGCCAGAGAGCAGTGCGAAAGCACCGATTAGAATCGAGTAGAACGGTCGCCAGTAAATCTCCAGCGCCGCTCCCACTCCAGTCTCAATCCACGCCTCCGCGGCAACCAGGTAAAACACCGAATCCGGGTTGAACAGCGGATCGAGCCACACCCGCAGTGCCGAATAGAGCAGGCTGAGGACCACCCCGATGGCACCCAGCCGAAGCGGCGTGGGGACCAGCGTGTCGAAATCGAGCGGGCAAGTCAGGCGCGGCTCTGGCTTACCCGGCGCCTCGGTCACTCAGCGCAAGCCAAAGTCGAAGCTCCCGCCCTCGTCATAGAATCGGAGGATTCGGCGCCCCGTCGTCGCTATATGGACTTCGTCCGCGCCGTCGTAGATCCGCGCAAATCGAGCATGCCGGTACATCCTTTCGAGCGGCGTGTCCTCGGTGACGCCTTTTGCGCCCCAGACCTGTATGGCTCGGTCGATGACATTGTGCAGCATCTTCGCACCGAACACTTTGACCAGGCCGATCTCGACACGCGCCTCATCGCCCTGATCGATCTTCTGCGCGGCATGCAACGTCAACAGCCGACTGGCCTGGATCTCAGCGGCGGAATCGAACACGAACTTCTGAATCTGCTGATGCTGACCCAATGGTTTCCCGAACGCGACGCGGCTGTTGGCACGTTCGCACATCAGATCGAAAGCGCGCTGCGCCTGCCCCAGCCAACGCATACAGTGGAATATCCGCCCGGGACCCAGCCGGTCCTGCGCAATCTTGAAGCCCTGGCCACGCTCGCCCAGCAGATTTTCCTTGGGCACGCGCACGTTGTCGTAATCCACCTCGTAGTGGCCTTCGTACTCACCCATCACCTTGACGTCACGAATGATGTTGTAGCCCGGCGTATCGGTGGGTACCACGATCTGACTGAATGCGGCGTGATCCGGGGCATCAGGTTCAGTACGCACCATGACGGTGGTGTACGCAGCGCTCCCCGCGCCCGAGGTAAACCACTTGCGTCCGTTGATCACCCATTCGTCGCCATCGAGTTCGGCGTGGGTCTGCAACTGGGTGGGATCGGAACTCGCCACGTCCGGTTCGGTCATACCGAAGCTCGGAAAGACCTCACCATTGACGAGTGGCTGCAGGTAACGCTCACGCCACTCATCGTTGGCGTAGCGAAGTAGCATGATCGAGTCCTGCAATGAGTGGGTCCCCAGGGCGACGGTGGCCGCTGCAGACCGTCCCACCACCTCATTGATGAACACGTAGTCCATGAATGGTAATCCGCCGCCGCCGATTTCCTCGGGATGGCCAAGCGCCCACAAGCCCTCGCGCTTCGCCTCGTCCATCAGGGTTCGCATGGCGGCACGCCGCTCCGCAGGTTCGTGTTCGAACAACACCTTTTCCTGTGGATAGACACGCTGTTCAACGAACTCCAGCACCTTGCCACGCAAGGGCTCAATGTGTTCGGGTATCGACAGGTTCAACATAACGCTCACTCCCCTCGTTCGAAGGGTGCATTGTAACCAACGGCCGCGACATCGGCGCGTTTACAAGTCGGCGCCGCTCGTGGCTAAATCGATTACCGTCGGATGGGGCAAATCGACTATGGATCGTGCAACCGGGCTGACCATTCCGTTCACCGTGGTCACTCTCTATTACCTTGTGTTCGGCGGCATCGGCTGGCTGATATTGCAGTGGGACCCCACGCTCAGCGAGTACCTGCCCATTGGCGCGATCAGCAATGTCATCAACGATGGGCCCTCACAGAGCTTTCAGGAAGTGATTCTCAGCGGGCGCACCCAGGCGGTGACCAACATCAGCACGCTGACGGTGGCGATAATCATGGCCATCGGGTTGATGGTGCCCGTCTCCTGGGTCTACATCCTCACGCACGACCCCCGCGAAGTGGACGCATCGTTAATCCAGACGATGCTGATTCTGCCGGTGATCGTGGCTGGGATCGCGATGATCGTCCAGAACAGCATCCCGCTCGCCTTCAGTCTCGCGGGTATCGTTGCAGCGGTCAGGTTTCGATTCTCCCTCAAGCGACCCGCTCACGCGCTGTACATTTTCACCGCCATCACGGTCGGTCTGGCGGCCGGAATCAGTGCGCTCGAGGTCGCCATCATCGTTTCCCTGATATTTGCCTACGGTTCCATGGTCGTCTGGAAACTCGACTACGGCGACCAGCTCGACGGACCCTTCCTGCGGTTTTTCACTGGCCGTTCAGAGGATTGAAGATGCGCCGCGTGCAGCGCGCCGGAGCGCTGCTCGGCGCCGCGCTGATTTCGCTTGCCGCCTGCGCGGAACCGCTCGAGGAAGATCCAGCGGCCGCGCTCGGCAACGCGCGCTTCGACCTTGCGGCCGGTCCAACGCGGCAGTGGAAACTGCCGGGAATCCTTCGCGAGATCTCGGGGTTGGCCATGACGATCGACGGCCGTCTGTTCGCGGTCGAAGACGAACGGGCCCTGATCTACGAACTGGACTACTCCAGAGGTTCGCTGGTGAGTCGCTTCTCCCTGGGGGGCCCACCCATCAAGGGTGACTTCGAAGGCATCGCCATCGCAGGCGATGGTACCTTTTACGTGGTCACCAGTGTTGGCCGGCTGTTCAGATTCCGGGAGGGCGGCAACAACGAAGCGGTGCGCTATCAGTCTTACGACCTGGGTACGCGCGATCTCTGCGAACTGGAAGGCCTCGCCTACGTGGCCTCCCGCAACGTTCTCGCTCTCGCCTGTAAGCGCGTGTACGATGGAAAAAAGCGATTCGTTCAGATCTACTTCTGGTCGATCGAACACGAAGATTTGCTGGACGAGCCTCTGCGGGTGGACATACGCGGCGCTCATGGATTAATCGGATCAAAACGCCTGAATGTGTCTGGCATTGAGTGGGAGGCGGACACCGACCACCTGGTGATGCTTGCAGCCAATGAACGTGCGGTGATCGAAGTCAGTGCGTCCGGGGAACTCGTCTGGGCAGGGCAACTCAAGAAGCGCTATCACCGTCAGGCCGAGGGTATAACCTTCGACCCCGACGGGAACCTGTGGATTGCGGACGAAGGCGGACGTGGCGCAGCGCGTCTGGCGGTGTATGCGCCCGACGCCGCGGAGTCTGACTAGGTTTATGGGCCACACGATCATTTACGTACATGGCGCCGGGGCGAAACCCGATGCGCAGAGCCTGGGGCGTTACTGGCACAAAGCGCTGGCGCACTCCATGGAACGCAGCCATCCCAACAGCTTCGAGGTGTTCAACGACGCCAGCCACGAATTCGTCTACTACGGCGACCTCACCAACGCCCATCTCGAAAGCCTCGGCAAGACCTACGACGCGGAACTGGACATCGCCGATCGCAACAACGTGCTCGATGCGCTCGCACCGATAAAAGGCAAAACATTTGGATCACGCCGTCGCTACGAGCAGCTTCCGGGGCGTAGCCTGCTCGGTGAGCTGCTCGCAGACGTAGGCATGCCGCTCGCACGTGCGTTGGGAGTATCAGACCGGGTGATCACACGGATACTTCCGGAACTCGCTCACTACTGGCAGGACGCAGACAACGGTTCGACCATTCGCGGACGGATTCAGGAAGCGATTCGCAGCGCGACCGTGCGCCGTGATGAGATTGCCTTGATCGCTCACTGCATGGGCAGCGTCGCGGCCTTCGATGCGCTCTGGGAGTTGACCTACTCAGAGGAATTCGACTGGTATCACGGCGAGAAGGTCAACCTCTGGATCACCCTTGGCTCACCACTGGGCGACGAAACGGTCAAGTCCCATCTGTTCGGCGCCGGCGACGACCAACGCCGATACCCCGGAAACATCGTGAGGTGGGTCAACTTCAGCGCCGAAGACGATTACGTGTCCCACGACAACGCAATTCGGAACGATTTTGAAGCGATGCTCAAGGACCGACGCCTGAGCCACATCGAGGACCATCGGATCTTCAATTACGCGGTGCGCTACGGAAAGTCCAATCCCCACAGCGTTGCCGGCTATCTGATCCATCCCCGGGTCGCCAGATCGCTGCACGATTGGCTGACTTAGCTCCCGCGGGTCAACCAACGGCCCGATGATGCGTTGAATCAGGCACCTGGCCATTCTTGACGTTGTAGCGATAAAGGAAGTATCCATGCGAACCGTGACCTTGCCGATCACTCTGTTACTCACTTTGCTGGTCACGTTGCTGCTGGCGGGGTGCTCGTCGCAGCCGCGAACCCCGGGCGGTGTCATCATCGATAAACGCGGAGTCAACCCGGACGACTATGCCGCCGACCTCGGCGAATGTGGCGAGTACGCCGACCAGGTGCGTGCCGGTGAGAAGGTTGCGGCAAGTACCGCTGGCGGCGCCGCGGTCGGCGGCGCCGTCGGTGCAGCCTACAAAAACAGCAGCGCCAGCAAGGGCGCCACGGCCGGCGCCGTAGTCGGCGCGGTCAAGGGGATCGGAAGCGTCAGTCGGGAGCGCAGCCAGGTCGTCAAAAACTGTCTACGTCACCGAGGCTACACGGTGCTCAACTAGACCCATGCTCGATCCGAGAGTGCCCAACAAGGCATTCGTCAGTCCGGCAGCCCCAGAACACGCTTGGCGAGAATGTTGAGCTGCACCTCGGAGGTGCCGCCTTCGATCGAATTGCCCTTCGAACGCAGCCACGCTCGGGTCGTGGCCAACTCTTCGTCTGCAAAGCCCTGGCCGGTCCAGGTACTTGAACATCGATGACGCGGCCCCCGGGGCTTTACCAGTCTGCGATTCCTCGAGCGAACGGCGCATGGTCAGCGCGTAGGCTCGGTCGTTCATGCAGTGATCGATCACTGCGGAGCGCAGGGGCGCATCGGCGATGGCCCCGTCGCAGGCACCCAGGTAGCGGCGTGCTGTCTCCTCCAGGGACTCGATCTGTTGAGTTCCGCGGCCGATCCCTCCAATCGACGTGCGCTCGTACTGCAGCAAGCGTTTCGCGACGGTCCAGCCCTGGTTCACGGTGCCGACGACATTTCTTTTTGAGGCCCGCGCATCGTCGAAAAACGTCTCACAGAACGGCGAGGCGCCGCTGATCAGCAGGATCGGCTTGACCGTGACGCCCGGCTGATCGATGTCGAACAGGATGAAGGTGATGCCTTCGTGCTTGGACGCCGCCGGATCGGTCCGGACCAGACAGAAGATCCAATCGGCCTGATCCGCACCCGAGGTCCAGATCTTCGAGCCGTTGATGACGTACTCGTCCCCGTCCTCTACAGCCCGGGTCTGCAAGCTGGCGAGATCTGATCCGGCATTGGGTTCGCTATAACCCTGGCACCACCAGATTTCGCCACGGGCGATCTTCGGCAGATGTTCGCGCTTCTGTTCCTCCGTACCGAATTCCAACAGCGCCGGGCCAATCATGCTGATCCCCATGCCCTGCAGCGGCGGCCGCGCGTTGATCCGGCGCAGTTCCTCCTGGAGGATCAGATGCGCATCGGTCTCGAGGCCGCCCCCGACGTATTCGTTGGCGGGCATGGGGGTGCGGATGCTGGCTGGGCAGTTCCGTTCCAGCCAGTCGCGGGCGTCTTCGCGAAACGAACCCATCAGTCGTCGTAGGGTGTGCACGCCCCCAACGCAGTGAAGCTGACGTCTCCGGCCGCCACCGATAACACCATGACGCCATCCGGACTATTGATGGACATACTCCAGCCCGCCCCGTCGCGGCGGGTTGTGCTGCCGTCCTCAATGCCCTGGATGAACAACGTGTTGTCCACGATCTCCTGATTCTCGATGGTAGTTTTCAGTGCCGACTCGGGGTTGCCCGAGGTGACCGTCTTGGTTTTGAAGTTGATCAGGTATTGCCCCTGCCCGCCCACGTCTTCCGGCGCAACCGCTTGACAGGCGTCAGCCATGTCACATTGGAAAATCTGCTGCGCCGTGCACAACAGCTGATGCTTGCCGTCGAAATAACCCGCCTGTGCCGTCGCACCCGCCAGCGAGGCGACTAACCCGACAAAAAGTGTCTTACGGTAATCCATGTCATGAAGCTCCTAACGAACGGTGTAGCCGCGCCCTTCCAGGCAGGCGGCATAGGCGCGGTTGTAGTTGTTGCGGTTGTTGGCATAGTTCTGCGACTGTTCCTTTTCCCACTGGTCCTGCTTTTTCCGACTGCTGTTCTTGCGCATTCCACCCATTACACCGCCGGCGGCAGCACCGTATCCGGCCCCTTTCTTCGCGTCTCCTCCGACCGCGCCAACGGCGGCGCCCAGCAGCGCGCCACGGGCGGCGCCGCCAAGCAACGAACCCTTCTGTTTCGGTGCGGCCGAGGTGGCCGTCGGTACGGCCATCGGATCAAAACCCGATGCATCGCGACCATACCGATAGCACTCGAATTCATCCTTGTCCTGCTGGTCCTTGGCCTGGCCCTTATTCGGATAGACGTAGAGATCCTGGGCGGTTGCCAGCGGCGCACCCAGCACACCCATCACGAACGCAGTAATTGCAAGTCGACGAAACATAGCTCCTCCGGTCCTTTGAAAACCGCCAGCGCGGTTAAATCCATCGTGTTTCTCGAGCCCGACGGCCCGAATGGCTGCACATTTATCCACGAACGACGCGCCTCCGCAAACCAAATCGGCTGGGACGCCCGCGAGGAACGTACCCGCTGGCCACCTGAGCGGTTCATCGCACCAGTTCGGTATGCGGCAGTCCGCTGACCGCGCGCCCGGCTGTCAATACGGCAACAGGCTTCAGCAACACCTCGAGATCGTTCAGCGGATCTCCTTCGACGAACAACAGATCCGCCGCCAGTCCGGCGGCGATTCGTCCGGTCAATGTGTCGAGGCCAATCCCCAGGGCTCCGATCGAGGTCGCGCTCATCAGCGTTTCCCGGGGGGACAACCCGGCAAAGTGGGCGAACACCGGCAATGCATCGGCAAGCCGATCGTGGAAGACACCGGGAATGCCGGCATCGGTAGATGCGATGAGCTGGACGCCCGCGGCTCGCAACCTCCGGAAATTGTCCCGTACGCGATCCTCGTACTCACCGCTGCTGCCGATCCGCCGTCTCCAGCCCGAATTAATGGTAGGAGAAACGAATACGCCGCGTTCCCCGATGCGGCGGGCGATCGCGTCATCGTAGTTGCGACCCCAACCGTCCTCACCTACCCAGGAACAGTGTTCGATGGTACGCACCCCGGCATCACAGGCATTGGCGATTCCTGTGGTGCCGTGACAGTGGGCCGCGACGTGCCGACCCTGCCGGTTCGCCTCGCCCACAATCGAGGTCAGCGTCTCGCGGTCGAACTGGGCATCCTTTGGGGTGCTACCGGGGGTCAGGGTACCGCCGGTGGCCATGACCTTGATCAGATCCGAGCCGCGGCGCACCTGGCGATCGATCACCTCGAATGCCGATTCGGCATCCTCCGCCTCCCCACCCCAGAAGTGACAGTGACCACCGGGTGAGGTGACCGGCTGGCCGGCGCACACCAACCGTGGTCCCTCGCAGGCACCTGCGGTAATTTCGTCGCGGATCTGAAACTCGTACCACTTCCCACCCCCCAGATCACGGGCAGTGGTGATCCCGGCACGCGCCATTGCCACCGCGCGGCTGCGCATGGCTTCCAGTTCGTAGGTGCGACTGCCGCTGGTCTGCTTCATCGGATCGCGAATCTCGGGGTCGAGACACATATGCACGTGCGCATCGATGAGGCCCGGGATGACCGTCAGTCCGGATGCGTCGCGCAACTCGACCGCAGCGCCCTGAGCACCACCTGGCCCGACAAAACCGATCTGCGACCCATCGATGCGCAGGCTCATTCCGTCGAGGTACTCGGCTGCGACGCCGTCCCACACACGTAGATTGGTAAAGCAGCGAGACGCCACGCCGTTCCTCCCCGTTAGCGACCTTCAAGGTCGCGATTCTTCTATACGTGGATTGTAGAGCAGTTCCAGACGCCTGGGCGCTTCAAAGCGTTCAGCTTCTGTATAGCTTGCCGGTTCTATGATCGGGCCCGAATCAACAGGATTCGAGTTTTAGGAGAACGACCATGAACAAGTTCACGCTGACGTGCGCGTGCCTGGCGTTGAGCTTCGGTAGCGCCGCCACCCGTGCCGATCACGACGATGGTAGCTTTCGCTCGGCCTCCAGCCAGACTTTCTACGATTACGCCCGAGTGATTGATGTCGATCCGATCGTAACCCGGCGCTACATCACGACGCCTCACGAAGAATGTCACGTCGAACACACCGGCTACTACCGGGAGGTGCGTCACGAAAACCGGCACGGCTTCGCACCCATGCTGCTCGGCAGCATCATCGGCGGCGTGATCGGCCATCAGTTCGGTGACGGCAACAGCAGAAGGGTACTGACCGCCGCCGGCGCGCTGGTGGGCGGATCTGTCGCCCATCACGCGACGCAACGACACCATGCTGGATCGACGTACGACTACGTGCCGCGCACCGAACGTCACTGCACGGTGGTGGAAGAAGTCACCGAAATCGATCACATCGAAGGCTACAACGTAACCTACCGATACAAGGGCAACACGTTCATCAAGCGCACGGATAGTCATCCGGGCAAGCGTATCCGCATCCGCGTGGACGTCACCCCGATCATTGCCAGCAGCGATCGCTGGAGCGCGCGATCCGCATCGTTCAGGTTGCGTTCATCCACGCTTGGGTAGCGTGTCAGGAACCGACTGGGAGAGTTCAAATGCCGATACGTGTCACCCCTCGCGCGACTCGCCGGAAGGCTACTCGCAAGACCCGTCGCAAGACTGGTCGTAAGACCCTGCTGACCGCGCTCGCGGTCCCGTTGCTAGCCACCGCACTGGCTCATGGGACACCCGGCGGCCCGGTAGTCCGCCTGTTCCCGACCACGGTACTGGAGGACATCCGGGAAACCGGGCAGGTCGCCGAAGCGATGGAAAACAACCTCCAGGACATCATTCGGCGCCTCGATCTTCAGCAGCAGCTCTATGATCAGAGCCTGTGTCGCGGCGCCGACGGTGACCCCGGCTGCGAGCGAATCGCCAAGCAGCTGGGTGCCACCTATCTGGAAATGCTGGAAACGATGACCGAGCGACTCCCGGACATGGAACGGGCGGTCAACAACACCCGCAACAGTCTGGAAACGCGTCTGCGCGAGGAACTCGGCCAGCGCTCCACGCCGACCGCGTTGCAGGACATGCTGCTCGGCGGCACCGCCACCCAACCGGAACCCGCCCAGTCGAGCCTGCGAGGTCGCTCCGGGGTTCGGTTGTCTGATCGATTCAAGCAGTACTACAAACTGGTGGCAACCCACGGGGAAAGCGGCGGACAGTCGCTGGCCGTAGTGGCCGCGGACATCTACCTCGATATGGAAGAAGCATCGCATCTGATCGCTGCAACCCAGGAGGAAATTGCCCGCGCGACACTGATGGAACAGTTGAACCAGTCATTTGGATTGATCACGCCGGAGATGACCGAAGTGGTCAACGGAGTGAAATCCATTCTGTTTGGTGAAGCGATCGCTGCGTCACCCATTGCCGCGCCACCCTATATCGTGGGCGAGACGCAGTTCGTCAGCCCGCTGCAAATGTAACGGGGAGCCATTTATGAAAATCCCACACAGCCTCACGATCGCCTCCTTGCTTGCCGCATTGACTGGGCTTGCCGGGTTGGCGGGTTGCGCCTCCGAACCCGTCACGGATTTCTGCTACGCGAATCTGCGCGCACCCCTGGAGGCGGCGGCAGCCGAAGCCGAGGCGAAGCTCGCGGCCGGCTGCGAGTACCATTTCGACGACTATTACTCCCAGCTACTGGCCATTGGCGCCGACCGTCCCGATCAGGACAACCGGCGCATATTCAGCGACCACCTCGTGCGGGTCAGCGATCAGGGCACGATCAGCCGGCGCCAGGCGCAGGGCCTTTACAACCGCTACTTCAACATCAAGTTCGTGTCGCTTGCGGGTGACTACAACACCT